>CAKTCH010000057.1 GCA_934538895.1 uncultured Alphaproteobacteria bacterium | reverse complement strand
TCTTCCAGCGTATGCAGGGCCTTGATGCGGCCACGGCGGACATGGCGCATGATGGTGGATACGGTGGAAGCGCGCGGAGATACCACGGCATCGATCCCCAGCGTATTCGAAAGCGGCGCATAGGTGGAACCGTTTACCAGGGCGATGGCGCGCTGCGCGCCCATTTTCTTGGCCAGCGCCGCGCCCAGCAGGTTGGCTTCATCCTCATTGGTGATAGTGATGACGGTTTCGGCGTGCGGGATGTTGGCTTCTTCCATCAGATCGGGGTGGAGGGCGTCGCCGTGCAACACTGTGACCCTGGGCAGTTTTTCCGCAAGGAACATGGCGCGTTCACGGTTATGTTCCACGATCTTGATGTTGATTTGCGGGAATTGCGCGGTGATCTTGCTGGCTAGATAATAACCTACGTTACCGCCGCCGATCAGAACAATATTACGGGCCTGTTTTTCTTCATGGCCAAAGGCCGCAAGGGCGCGATTAATGTGCAGCGTATCCGTGAAGAAGAATACTTCGTCCCCCTCTTCCAGCCTGTCGGCGCCTTTGGGAACGATAAGCTGGCCTTTGCGGCGGATGCTGCCGATCACCAGCGAGAGGTCGGGGAAAAGCGTACTTAACTGACGCAGTTGCACATGTGCCACCGGGCTGACGGGCGGGATGATCGCGCCGACCAGATAGACGCGGCCATCGGCCAGCAAAGCCACGTTGGTCGTGCCGGGGACGATCAGGCGCTGGACGATGGAATTGGCGATTTCCACTTCCGGGGAAATTACAACATCGATGGGAATATGCGCCCGGCTGAACAGGTTCGACCATGCGGGGTCGAGGTATGACTGGTTGCGTACGCGGGCGATTTTTTTCGGAATATTGAACAGCGCGTTGCCGACCTCGCACGCCATCATATTCACTTCGTCGGAATTGGTGACGGCGACAAGCATGTCGGCATCGCCGGCACCGGCGGAGGCCAGCACATCGGGGCTGGAAGCGTGGCCGCGGATACAGCGCGCATCAAGATCAGCGCTGGCCTGCACGATTTTATCGGGATCGTTGTCGATGATGGTGACGTCGTTTTCCTCGCGCGCCAGATAGGTGGCGATGCTCATTCCGACTTGTCCCGCGCCGCATATAATCACACGCATGATATTTCCCGTAGGTGGATGTTTCAGGCGATATGGCGCAACGTTTCGTCATCGCTGCCTGTATCGCCTTCATTTTGCTTGGCTCCCGCCGAAATGCCAAGCTGTTTTAACTTGCGGTGAAGGGCGGCGCGTTCCATGCCGACGAATTGCGCGGTTTTGGAGATGTTCCCGCCGAAGCGGCGCAGTTGAGAACCCAGATATTCCTTTTCAAAGATCTCACGGGCTTCACGTAGCGGCACGGACATGAAGTCAGAGCCCGACTCGGCTGCGCCTCCTTCCGGATGGCTGGAAACTTTTACGCTGACGACTTCCGGCGGCAGATGCTCCACCTGAATCATGCCTTCCGCATTGCCGCTAGCCATAATCATAATGCGCTCGACGACGTTACGCAGCTGGCGCACATTGCCCGGCCAGTTGCAGGCTTGCAGGGCGGCCTGCGCCCCTTGTGAGAAAGTCATGACTGGCAGGCCGGACTGACGTGAATAGGCCTGGGCAAAATAATCGGCGATCGCGGGAATGTCTTCCGGGTGCTGGCGCAGGGCGGGCATTTCAATCGGAACGACGTTGAGGCGGTAGTACAGGTCTTGGCGGAAGCTGCCGTTCTTGATTGATTCCTCAAGGTTACGATTGGTGGATGCCAGAATGCGCACATCCGCCTCGATCGGCTCTTTGCCGCCGAGGCGCTGGAATTTTTGCTCCTGCAATACGCGTACGATCTTGCCCTGGGTTTCCAGCGGCATGTCGGCCACTTCGTCGAGGAACAATGTGCCTGTGTGCGCCTGTTCAAGCACGCCGGCGCGGGCACTTTCGCCCATGACGCCTTCTTCATTGCCGAATAATTCCATTTCCAGCCGCTCGGGGCGCATGGTGGCGCAATTGAGCGCCATGAAGGGGCCGTTAGCGCGTATCGATAGTTTATGAATCATGCGGGCGGCAACGTCTTTACCGGTGCCCGGCTCACCTGTTAGAAGCACGCGGCTGCTGGTTTGCGCCACGCGGTTGATGCTGGCGCGCAGGTTCGAAATGAGAGTCGAGGTGCCAACCAGATCAGACGGACCTTCCGCTTTTTCGCGCAGCTTTTCGTTCTCGCGCTTCAGGCGGGCGGATTCCAGCGCGCGCTCGACCATCAGGATCAGGCGATCAGTCTTGAAGGGTTTCTCGATAAAATCGTAAGCGCCATGGCGGATGGCGGTAACGGCGGTTTCGATCGTGCCGTGGCCGCTGATCATGATGACGGGCAGCAGCGGGTGCTGCCCTTTCACGGTTTCAAGGATTTTCAGGCCGTCATGTTCGCTGTATTGCAGCCAGATATCCTGAATAATCAGGTCGGGCACGCGTTCGGAAATCTTTTCGTAGGCGTGCTTGGAGTTACCGGCCTGCCGCAGGGTGTAGCCTTCGTCTTCGAGGATACCCTGTATCATCGTGCGGATGTCGGCTTCGTCGTCGACGATCAGAATGTCTGCGGGCTTTTTGGCCATGTCAGGCGACTTCCTTGCTGATTTGTGTCTGAGTCGTTAAAGGCAATATCAATGAAACGCACGCCCCGCCATAATCGATCCAGCCGGGCATCGATTTAATGCCGTCGGTCTGGCCGAGGATCAGGGCGCCTTTATGGTCTTCCATAATCTTCTTGACGATGGCGAGGCCCAACCCGGTGCCGGTTTCGCGCGTGGTAACGTAAGGATCGGTCAGCTTTCCGGCGGTTTCGTCTTTGGGCAGGCCAAGGCCGTTATCGATCACGGAAACGACGATTTCCTCGTTGGTGCCGCGCCGCGAGAGCAGGACCAGAATATTGCCCCGCCCTTCATCCCTTTCGATCTTGGCGCGGACCGAGTCGATGGCGTTCTGGATGATATTGGTAAAGGCCTGCCGGATTTGCTGGGGATCGAATTCGGTATTCAGCGTCGTACTATAACCTGTCATATCGAGCAGGTTGATGTTCATTTCCGGGTGGGCCTGCTGGCGCAGCGTTACCATTTCGCGCAGGTGTTTCAGGATATCCTCTTCCCTGAAGACCGGCAGCGGCATCCGCGCGAAGGCGGAGAATTCATTGACCATGCGGCCTATATCTTCCACATGATGGATGATGGTGTCGGTGCATTGAGAGAAGATTTCCGGGTCTTCGCTGATCTGTTTCAGGTATTTACGTTTCAGGCGCTCCGCCGAAAGCTGGATCGGCGTCAGCGGATTCTTGATCTCATGGGCGATGCGGCGCGCCACGTCGGCCCATGCGGCCTTGCGTTGCGCGGATTGCAGTTCGGTAATATCGTCGAAGGTCAGGATCGCGCCCTTGTCTTCTTCCCCGGCCATTTCAATAGCGATACGGACCAGCAACATGCGGCGGGTTTCGTCGCGGCGGCTATAGGGAACTTCGCCCTGCGTGATCTTGCCCGGTTTGCCGCGCGCGGTCTTCAGGAGTTCCACCGCTTCGGGTAAGACTTGCTGAATATGGATTTCCGCCAGTTCCTGCGGGCTGCGTTCGAAAATATAGGCAGCGGACGCGTTGGCGATCGTGATCCTGCCGGATTTATCGACCCCCACGACGCCGGAGGAAACCCCGGCCAGAACGGCTTCCGTGAAGCGGCGGCGTTCGTCCATCTGGCGGTTGGCGGCAATCAGTTCGTTGCGCTGTTCCTCCAACTGGCTGGTCATGCGGTTGAAGGAGCGGCCCAGTTCGTCGAATTCATCGCCGCGATCGATGTTTCCGACGCGGGCCGTCAGGTCACCGGCGCGGATGCGTTCGGCGGCGGTGGTCAGGGCGGCGATCGGCGCCACCAGATAACGGGCGAAAATCAGGCCGCCCCACATGGCCGAAAGCAGCAGGACCAGAGCGACGACGACGAAGATCAGCATCACCTTAACTTGCAGGTTCGAATACTGGCTTTCGAGTTGCTTATAAGCGGCGACGGCCTTTTTCGTGTCCGAGAGGTGACTCAGCACGGTTGAATCGACCATGCGGCCTACGAACAGATAGCTGTCGAAGAAATTGCGCAGCTTCACCAGCGCACGGATGCGGTCATCTTCCGTGTCGGTAATGAGGACGATCTCGCCCATATCGGCCTTGTCGAAATCCGACTGGGGCAGCCCTTCGAACGACAGGGTAAAAGTGAAACCGGCTTCCGCGAGAACCCTGCCCGTGCCGTCCACGACCATGGCTTCGGAGAGGTTGCGCACGAAAAGCTGGGTTTTCATGGCGTTGTTGAAGGCATCCTTGTTGGTGCTTAGCGGCAGGGCCTGGCGGTCGAGGTCGTTGGCCATGGCCATGATGTCGGCGCGGATGACCTGATGGTGTTCCTGCAGGTAGGCTTCGGCAACCGCTTCGGATTCCGTGACCGCCGTACGGATGCGTTCGCTGAACCATGTCTGCACGCCGTAATACAGGAACACGGCGGAGAAAACGGTCATGATGACGGCGGGCAGCGCGGCGATCAGGCTGAAGGTGAGCGCCAGACGCATGTGAATCTTCGATCCGGCGACGCCCCTTCTGTGTCCCGTCCAGACAGAGATAATGCGCCGCGCGATCACGCCGACCAGCAGCAGCAGGATGATGAGATCGAGGTTCAGCAGCCAGATTACCATGCCGGTATCGTTGCCGAAGGGCGGCACTTCCGAGAGCGCCATGTAGGTCACGATGCCGCAGCCGATCGCCAGCGCGATCAGAACGAGCGCAAAGCCGTTCGACCACATACTGTTGCGTGGATGCCACAGTCTTTGCAGGGCATGGCCGAAGGCGCTGCCAAAATCTCTGGACTGTACTTGTTTGCTCAAGGGCTGTTCCTGATTAATGCATTGACTTTAAATGAATGTAGCACTATCCAAAATTCCGGACGAGGACGCAATTTACAATCCTATGGAAATTATTTCAACATCTACGAGCCCTGAATATTACGTGCTGATCGTCGCGGGTGGCACAGGTGCGCGTCTGGGAGGGGATATCCCCAAACAATATCAAAAAATACACGATAATTTTATTTTGAATCAATCAATTAAAAAATTTTCTTCATGTAAAACATTAACCGTGGTGATCCACCCTGACCATGCGGCATTAGATGAGGCCGCCACGGCGGGGATAACGGGTCTGTCTGCTCCGGTTACGGGCGGAGCCGCACGCCGTGATAGCGTCTTTAACGGGCTGAAGGCCCTGAATCACCTGAAAGCCGATGATATCGTGCTGATCCATGACGCGGCGCGCCCGTTCGTGACGGTGGATGAAATCCATCGTGTGGCGGCTGAGGCCGTACGGACGGGGGCCGCCACGCTCGCCCTGCCCGTCAGTGATACGCTGCGCCATCATGACGGCCATACCATAGAGCGTCATGGCGTGTGGGCCATTCAGACGCCGCAGGCTTTTCGTTACGGGCTGATTTGCGAAGCGCACGAGAAAGCCGATCCTGCCGTGGCCTATACGGATGACAGTTCAATGGTGGCGGCGCTTGGTCATCCGGTGAGTTATGTCATGGGATCGCGGCTGAATTTCAAGATCACCACAGCCGATGACCTGACCTTTGCCCGTATGCTAGGATCGGCTTCGATGGAAACACGCACCGGCACAGGATACGACGTTCACGCCTTTAAGGATGAAGCCGCCGCGCATATCATGCTGGGCGGCGTAGCGGTGCCACATGACCGCGCGATTGACGCGCATTCCGACGGCGACGTGGCGTTGCACGCGCTGACGGATGCCTTGCTGGCGACGATAGCGGCAGGGGATATCGGGCGGCATTTTCCGCCTTCCGATCCGCAATGGAAGAATGCCGATAGCAGCATGTTTTTAAAGGCGGCGGCGGATATGATCGCGGCCAGGGGCGGGCGTATCGTGAATCTGGATGTTACGGTCGTATGCGAACATCCTAAGGTCGGTCCTTACCGCGAAGCGATGCAGGATAAAATCGCCGCCGTGTGCGGCCTTAGCGCCGGACGCGTGAGCGTGAAGGCGACCACCAGTGAAAAGCTCGGCTTTATCGGACGCGAGGAAGGTATCGTGGCTCATGCCCTTGCCAGCGTGGAGTTTCCGCGATGAGGCTGCCAGTGAATTTCAAGGACCCCGCTATATGGCTGGCGACATGGTTCGGTTGCGGCCTGATGCGGCCTGCGCCCGGAACATGGGGTACGCTGGGCGGCCTTCCTGTCGGCGTGCTGATCTATGCCACGGGTGGCTGGATGGCGCTGGCAGCGGCTGTTATCGCCGTCTGCGCGGCAGGCTATTGGGCCGCCGGGCGATTTGAGGAGCAGGCGGGGGAACATGACAGCGGCGCGATTGTCATCGATGAGGTCGCCGGTGTCTGGATAGCGTTGATTCCGGCGGGACTGAGTATTCCTTATGTGGTGGCGGCCTTCCTGCTGTTTCGTTTCTTCGATATCCTTAAGCCCTGGCCGGTTTCATGGGCGGATAAGAAACTGCCCGGTGCGCTGGGTGTGATGGCGGATGATATAATCGCGGGAATTTTTGCCGCATTGATGATTGCAGGGGCGCGTTATGCAGGATTTGATTGAAAACCTGAGCATGAAGCTGAAAGGTCTGGGCTTGATGCTGGCGACGGCGGAGTCGTGCACGGGCGGCCTGATCGCGGCGGCGCTTACCGGGCGTCCGGGTTGTTCCTCTATTTTCGAGCGTGGGTTTGTTACCTATTCCAACGAGTCCAAAATGGAATTGCTGGATGTGCCGAAAGACATGCTGGCGAAGCATGGTGCGGTCAGCGCGCAGGTGGCGACGGCCATGGTCAAAGGCGCGATCGCGCACAGCCGCGCCGAACTGGCGGTGTCGGTCACGGGGATCGCGGGGCCGGATGGCGGCTCACCGGATAAACCCGTCGGGCTTGTTTATATCGGCTATGGCAACAAGGCGGGCGTCGTCGAAGTCGTGGAGCACCGTTTCAAGGGCAACCGCGACGATGTGCGCAAACAAACCGTGGAAGCGGCGTTCCGGCATCTCGTCAAATTCGTGGACAACATGGCATGAGCATAGCCGGGAAAATCGCTTTCGTATCATCCGCCGACAGCAAATATTATCCGTTGCTGCGGGAATGGATCCACTCCGTCCGTTCCTTTAAAGAGGCGCAGGATATGGATATCTGCGTCATGGACGCAGGTTTAAGCGAAGAACAGATCGAGATGCTGACACCGCTGGCGACGATGATCGTAAAGCCGGACTGGCCTTATCCGCTGGCGCCCCGGAAAATCCGTGACAAGGATTTTCTGAAAGCGTGCGTCAACCGCCCGTTCATCCCCCGGCTGTTTCCCGGTTATGACGTTTATATCTGGATGGATTCCGATACGTGGCTGCAAGACTGGGATGTCGTCGATCTGCTGATACGCGGTGCACAGCTCAAAGGGCTTTCGATCGTGCCGCAGGTCGATCGCGCCTATGGCAAGGCCATGCGTCTGGGGTGGATCGGCCCGATACCGTGGCGCCCGCGCAGCTTTTATTACAGCAATACCAGAAAAGCGTTTTCCGGTGCCATGGCGCGCAAGCTGTTCCCCTTCCCCACGATCAATGCGGGCGTGTTTGCCATGACGGGAGACGCGCCGCATTGGAGCCGCTGGCAGGAACTGATCGGCAAGGCGCTCAGGAAGGGCAAGGTTTTTACGGCTGAGCAGCTGACACTCGGGATCATGATTTATCTGGAGAAATTTCCGGCGGAGTTTTTGCCCGCATGGTGCAATTGGCTGTGTTCCACGCCGCCGCTATGGGATGCGGCGAACAGGAAATTCATCGAACCTTACCTGCCGCGCAGGCCCATCGGCGTCATGCATCTTTCCGGGGTAGACGATATGCGCCTCGACCGCTCCGCCGGTCTGGACATCAGGACTACGGAAGACGAGGAGATATTTATATCCTATCGCTACCCGCATTTTGACGGTCTTGAGAATGAAGCCGTCTTCCATGAGCCGGACATGTACGACAAGAATATAAAAATCGGGATTACCAATAGTTATCAGGCGGGTGAAACGGTGCGGCGC
>CAKTCH010000056.1 GCA_934538895.1 uncultured Alphaproteobacteria bacterium | reverse complement strand
GGGTGGGGGCGGGTGAACCGCTGCTCTATATCACCGGGCCGATGTCGCAGCTTTGCGATCTTGAAACGCTGTTCCTGCAAAAACTCGGGCCTGCCTGCGTCGCAGCCTACAACGCCTTTACCATGTGCATCGCATTGCCCGCCGTGAAATTCCTCGCGATGGACGCGCGTCATTGCGCCGGCACGGAAATGGCCGAGATGATGGCCTATGCCGCCAGCGTCGGCAGCGCGCGCGCGAAACGCAAATCGAACGCCGTCGGCTTTATCGGTAATGCCAACGACGCTACCGCACATTATTTCGGCAACGAGCAAGGCATGGGTACGATGCCGCACGCGCTGATCGGCTATGCCGGATCGACACTTGCCGCCGCGAAAATGTTCCATGAAACCCTCCCCGATGTGCCGATGACGGTGCTGGTCGATTATTTCGGACGCGAGATTTCGGACTCCCTTGAAGTCGCCGCGCATTTCCGGGAACTCACCGAAGCCGGAAAACTGACCGTGCGCATCGATACGCCGGGGGGCCGTTACGTCGAAGGTCTGGACCCGCAATCGTCCTACGCCGTGCTGGAACGCAACGTGCCGGATGTCATGCGCGGTTACCGCAGCGAAACCGAACTGCGCCACCTGATCGGCACGGGTGTTTCGGCGGCGGCTATCTGGCACCTGCGCGAGCAGCTCGACAAGGCGGGATACGATAAAGTTAAAATCACAGGATCTTCCGGATTCAGCCCGGAGAAGTGCCGCCTGATGGCTGATGCGCGCGCGCCGCTGGATTTCGTCGGCACCGGCTCCTATCTTCCCGATAAATGGACCGAAACTTATGCCACCGCCGATATCGTCGCCTACGATGGTATCCCGCGCGTGAAACTGGGCCGCGAATTTTTGTTCAGGAAGAAGGCATGATTTATTGCCGCAGAGGACATTCTGGATTGTCTCGTCGGGATGAATCTTTCCCCGCAATGAGAATCATGTGAAAGAAATAAACATGACGAACCCATCCCTTCACATCACGCTGGCGCAGATCAATCCGATCGTCGGCAATATCGAATACAACCTGAACAAGATCAGGAAAATCCGTGATGAGGCGCCTGCCTTCACGAACCTGATTGTATTTCCCGAGCTGGCGCTGTGCGGCTATCCACCGGAGGACCTCGTGCTCAAGCCATCCTTCCGCGCGCGCGTGCAAGAAGCGGTCGATCAACTGGTCACGGAAAGCGATGGAAAATATATCGCGCTGTCCGTCCCGCAGGAACAATCCGGCAGCATCAGAAACGCCCTGCTCATCATCGGCGACAGGAAAATCATTGGCACGGTCTACAAACACAATCTGCCTAATTACGGCGTTTTCGACGAAGCCCGCATTTTCAAGCCCGGCCCGGTGGCGGAACCGATCGATATTCACGGCCATAAGCTGGGCTTCGTCATCTGTGAAGATACGTGGGCGCCTGAAGTCGCCTCCTACCTGAAAGCGCAGGGTGCGGGGCTGCTGATCAGCGTGAATGCCAGCCCCTATGAAATCGCCAAGCATGACCAGCGCATAGCCGTCGCCCGCGCGCGCGTGAAGGAGACAGGGTTGCCGCTGCTCTACGTCAATCAGTGCGGCGGACAGGACGAAGTCGTATTCGACGGCGCGTCCTTCATGCTGAACGAACGCGGCGATACGATTTTACAGGCTGAGGAATTCGTCGAGGATATTCACCATACCGTCTGGCAGCGCACCAGAACCCATTGGCTTTGCAGCACCGATACGCTGCGCCCCCTGCACGAAAAGACGGAGGCCATTTATCAGGCGGTCATGATCGCCTTGCGCGATTACGTGGCCAAGAACGGCTTTCCCGGCGTGCTGATCGGCATGTCCGGCGGCATCGATAGTGCTTTGTCCGCGGCCATTGCCGTCGATGCCCTCGGCGCTGCCCATGTGCATGGCGTGATGATGCCGTCGGTCTATACCTCGCAAGAAAGCCGCCGCGACGCGGAAGATACATGCCGCGCGCTCGGCATTCATTACGATGTCATTTCTATCGCCGGTCCGGTCAGCGCCTTTGAAAAAGAACTCGGCCCGCATTTCAACGGAGACACCCCTGATATCACGCATCAGAACATCCAGTCGCGCTGCCGCGGCATTACGCTGATGGCGCTCTCGAACGCCTCCGGCAAGATGGTGCTTTCCACCGGCAATAAATCCGAAGTCGCCGTCGGCTACGCTACGCTCTACGGCGATATGTGCGGCGGCTTCAATGTGCTGAAAGACATTTACAAGACCCAGGTGTACGAACTTTGCCGCTGGCGCAACGCGCACAAGCCCGATCACGGTTTCGGCCCGCACGCGCAGGTTATTCCCGATAACGTGCTGACCAAGGCGCCAACGGCGGAGTTGAAACCAAACCAGAAAGATCAGGACGCCCTGCCCCCGTATGACGTGCTCGACAGCATCCTGACCGGCCTGATTGAATATAACGGGGATGTAAGCACCATCGTCAAAAGCAGCGGCCATGACGCGGCGCTGGTGCAGCGTGTCTGGCGGATGCTCGACCTCGCGGAATATAAACGCCGCCAATCGGCCCCCGGCCCCAAAATCACAAGCCGTGCCTTTGGCCGTGAACGCCGCTACCCCATCACCAATCATTTCAGCCGGATTGTGAGAAGCTGAGGTTTAGCCGCAGATAAATTTTCCCTATATGCTTTCTAAACAAGCGTAACCGGATCGAAGCGGCGCTTTGCAACTATTTCAAGAACCGTCGCAAACACATCAAGAAAAATACTGGTAACCCTCGGGAATTCCTGCTAAATATGGCAAACTATGTGCCCTGTACCATCCCGCCCCGACCGGGGATGACTAAGAATAGGATTGTTGAATTCATGACCGTTCGTGTTCGTTTCGCCCCGTCCCCCACCGGCTATATCCATGCCGGCAACGTCCGCGCCGCGATTGTGACATGGCTGTTCGCCCGCAAGAACGGCGGTCATTTCCTGCTGCGGATCGACGATACCGATCTGGAACGCAGCAAGGATATCTATGAACAGGATATCGAGGCGGGAATGAAATGGCTGGGCCTCGACTGGGACGACAAAGCCCGCCAGCGCGACCGCAAGGACCGTTACGACGCCATGATCCAGAAGCTGAAGGATGATGGCCGCCTGTATCCTTGCTGGGAGTCTCAGGAAGAACTGGCGCTAAAGCGCAAAACGTTGCTGTCCCGCGGCCTGCCCCCGGTTTACGACCGCAGCGCGCTGAAGCTGACGGAAGAGCAGAAGCAAGCGTTCAATCACCCGCCCCACTGGCGTTTCAAGATGGAAGCCGCACCGATCGAATGGAACGATCTAGTGCGCGGCCCAGTGAAATTCGACGGCGCGCTGATTTCCGATCCGGTGCTGATCCGCGAGGATGGCAGCCCGCTTTATCACCTGTGCTCCGTGATCGACGATATCGATTACAAAACCACGCATATCGTGCGCGGCGAAGACCACGTTTCCAACACCGCCATGCATATACAAATGTTCAAGGCCTTCGGCGCGGTGCTGCCGGCATTCGCGCATCTGCCGATGATTACCGATTCCGAAGGCGGGAAATTATCCAAGCGTCTTGGTTCTCTCAGCGTGAAAGACCTGCGTGAAAACGAAGGGCTGGAGCCTATGGCGATCATCAGTCTGATGGCGCGTCTTGGCAGTTCCGATCCGATCGAGCCGTTCAGAAAGATTCAGGATGTGATAGATAGTTTCGATCTCTCCCGATTCTCCAAAGGCGCACCAAAATTCGATATGGAAGAATTACTGCGCCTGAACGCCAAGATCATCCACGAAACGCCCTATGCCGATGTGAAACTGCGTCTGGCAGATTTGGGGCTTGCGGAACTTGATGAGGCTTTCTGGCTGGCCGTGCGCCCCAATCTTTCCAAACTCGGCGACATCGGTGAATGGTGGACGGTGGCCAACGGCCCGGTGACGCCTGTCGTAGACGACGCGGATTTTATCCGGCAAGCCGCTACGCTGATGCCGCCCGCGCCGTGGGACGGCGATACATGGAAACTTTGGACCGACGCGGTGAAGAACGCGACAGGCCGCAAGGGCAAGGAACTGTTCATGCCGTTGCGCAAGGCGCTGACCGGCAGGGAACACGGGCCTGAACTGGCGGTCCTGCTGCCTTTGATCGGGCCGGAAAAAGCGCTGGGCAGGCTTGAAAGGAAAACTGCCGCCTAGGGTGCGGCCCCATTCAGTTCAGAATCATTTCAAAAATTTCAATCCCGGCAAAAATCCTGTCATCCCCGGCTTGACCGGGGATCCAGCGCCACAGGTACTGCACGATGTTGTAACCCCCCTGGATTCCCGCTTGCGCGGGAATGACAACGTGGGGAAGTCACGGGATTTAATGAGTCCGCACCCTAACGCCCCCGTCATTGCGAGGAGCGAACCCCTACGCCCCTTCAGGCCTCATGCCGCGCCGCCCCATCAGTACGTTCATTCTTTCCGCGGCGCGTTCTGCGGCCTGATCGGCATTATGGCTGACGGCCCATGTACGCAACCGCTCGTCGGCGACCTGCAAAGCGGTAAAATAAAGCACAGTCCCCTGCATCATGATTTCACGTTCCGCCATCAACGGTGCGCCGACCTGCATTTTCTTGCAGGTTTTAACCAGATCATAGCTTTCCTGCTGCCGCGGTATCGGATGCGGATGCCACGGCAACTGGTTACACAATTGCCCTTTCCATTGCTTCTGCCAGCGCGGCTGCAACAGGAAATCCGGTACTTTCGCATGACGCCTGAAGACGGGCGACAGGCTTTGTACTTCATTGCGCGTCTGTGCAGACTGCGATCGCCCGCTCAGATGCTCCCCCAGAACTTTTAGCGCCAGATAGTCGCTATATTTGCGCATCGGTGAATTCAGGTGCACATAAGGAAGGCCATTCTCCGTCATATCCTGCAACAATTTGATACACATGCTGTTGGCAGCCATATCGAACTCATAGCACGGGCTGACCAGCGTTGCGCGAATGCCGGCATTCTGACTTTTGAACGGCACGACCAGACCATGTTTGTTGAAATACTCCGCAGCCATGCGGTTGGTCAGGCGCATCACTTCATGCACCAGCAATTTGCCATCTTCCATGTCACCGTTATCTTTGGTCAGGTGCGTCAGCGGCGCTTGCGCATCAGAGCATATCCGGCTGTCGAATTGATATCCCAGATCACGGCAGCGTTTCTGGTATAGTCCGCGTGCCAGCCTGCGCCATTCCAATATCATCTGCTGCGAGAAATCCTTATAGCTGCGGAACGAGCCG
The DNA here is from genome assembly GCA_934538895.1 of uncultured Alphaproteobacteria bacterium. GTDB lineage: Bacteria > Pseudomonadota > Alphaproteobacteria > Micavibrionales > Micavibrionaceae > Micavibrio_C. Next base: position 2,839 of record CAKTCH010000056.1, on the reverse strand, counting down.
TCTGTGTGCTGGCCGCGATTCACGAAAGCCGTACGGCGTATTTTGCAATTCTGGACGTTCATGTTCCTGTCAAGGATCGTGGTAAACGTGATCGCGGGACGGGCAGCACGATCTTCAAACATGCGCAGACTCACAAAATCTTTCATGAAATCCACGGGCCATATGTGGCGCACCGGACCCCAGCTCGTGTTATCCTCTTCCATGCGGGCGCGTGCAAAGCTTTCCAGACGGCTCTCCTGCGGTATCATGGCGGGAAGGTCGGCAATGCTGGCGGTGATGCACCAGCCGTCTTTATTATGCGGTTGTACCCACAAGCCGTCATCGATGATATAGGTACCGGGAAAATCGATCGTAATTCCTTCCTGCACCGGGCGGGAATGGATAATTTTTTTAAGCTGCCTGTAGGGATTGAAATCCAGCTGTACATCATCATCCTGCCCGCGGTGTGGCCGGTTATATCCGGATGAATGTGTCTGGCGCGCTTTGCGAAGATAGGCGTTTCTACTCATTTTTTTCCCTGTTTCAGAGATAAAACTAATATGGAAAGATTTATGAATCAATATATTTTATTAGAATTTGCCTGCCGCGTGGAAAGCGAATAAAAGACCCCCTATGACCGGTACGAATAAATCCATTCCCCTGAACGCCGCGCCCGGCCCTGTCGTGATCCTTGTCGACCCGCAGATGGGCGAGAATATCGGGGCGGCGGCGCGCGCCATGCTGAATTGCGGCGTGACCGCCTTGCGCCTCGTGAATCCGCGCGACGGCTGGCCCAATGACCGCGCCGCCGCCATGTCATCCGGTGCGCTCGACCGGATGCCGCCCGTGCAGGTTTTTGACAGCACCGCCGCCGCGATTGCCGATTTGCATTACGTTTACGCGACCACGGCCCGCCCGCGCGATATGGTAAAAAACGTCTTCACCCCCCGCGCTGCCGCCGAAGACATGCGCGCGCGTCATAATAACGGCGAACGCATCGGCCTTTTATACGGCGCGGAACGCATGGGGCTGGTGAATGAAGACGTGGCGCTCTCAAGCGCCGTGATCACCATTCCGCTCAATCCCGGTTTCTCCTCGCTCAATCTCGGGCAGGCCGTCCTGCTGACCTGTTACGAGTGGATGATGACAGGTGACAGCACGCCAGGCCAGCAAATGCTCCTTGGCGATACGCCGCTCGCGACGCAGGGGGATATGGACGCGCTTTATGACAGGCTGGAAACCGCGCTGGAGGAGCGGCGCTTCTTCCGCGCGCCGGAGATGAAACCGACGGTCATACGCAACCTGCGGGCCCTGCTGGTACGGGCGCGCATGACCCAGCAGGAGGTTAATACTTTCCATGGCGTCATCAGCGCCCTGATCGGCAAAAAACTGCCGGATTGAACCTATTGATTTCAGGAACGGCCTTCCTACTTCAATTTTATGGACGAGGACGAACTGATACGCGAACTGGATAATATCGCTTCATGGATGGATGCGAGATTCTCCGTTCCCGGCACAAACATACGGTTCGGGCTGGATTCCCTTATCGGCCTTGTTCCCGGCATCGGCGATACGATTGGCATGGCGGTGTCCGGTTACATTTTTCACCGGGCCGTACAGCAAGGCGTGCCGCATCACATTAAATTCAGGATGATTTTTAATATTTTCATCGACTGGCTGATCGGCCTGATCCCCCTGCTGGGCGATTTGTTCGACGTGAAGTGGAAGGCGAATATCCGCAACGTCGAACTGCTGAAGCGCCATATGCGCAAATAAAAAAGGCCGCGAATTTCGCGGCCCCCTTCGTATGTCGTCCCGTATTGGCTTGATAGGGCGATTAACGGGAGTAGAATTCGATAACCAGGTACGGCTGCATCTGGGATGCGTATGGCACGTCTTCCAGTTTCGGTGTGCGCAGGAAGGTCGCTTTCATCGCCTTCTCGTCAAGCTGGATATACTCGGGCACTTCGCGTTCCTGAGATTGGACGGCGCCGACAACGAAGCCGAGCTGTCTGGATTTTTCCTTGATCTCGATGACATCGCCTTCTTTCACGAGGTAAGAAGGAATGTTCACGCGCTTGCCGTTGACTAGAACGTGGCCATGGCTCACCAACTGGCGGGACGCAAATACCGTGATCGCGAATTTCGCGCGGTAGCAGACGGCATCCAGACGGCGCTCCAGAATACCGATCAGGTTCTGGCCGTTATCGCCACGCAGGCGCAGGGCTTCCGCGTAATATTTGCGGAACTGCTTTTCGCCGATATTGCCGTAGTAACCCTTGATCTTCTGCTTGGCCGCCAGTTGCAGGCCATAGTTCGACAGCTTGCCGCGCGCGGCGCCATGCTGGCCCGGTTTGGTCTGACGGGTGTTATAAGGGGATTTCGGACGGCCCCACAGGTTACAATTCAGGCGGCGGTCAATTTTGTACTTTGACTGCGGACGTTTTTTCTCGCTCATTTTTCTTCCTTTTCAACAAATTGTCCCGATATCCATCGCGTATTGGCGCCTGCGGCGTCAACGGGGGCAACCCGTGCCCCTCTTTTCGGGAATGGTGGGACTATAAGCATTTTCAGGTATTTGTCAAATAAATCATCGATATATCATGGAGATACCGCGGCCCGGCCAGTAAAGGCTGGTCAGAGTCATCAGAATGCGCTTCAACCCTTTGAAATAAATGTCATTTATACGGCGCTGGATCGGGATCGCCACTATATGGCATTTATTTTAGAAGGCAGATCCCTATAATCTGGCAGCTATTACGCATCTAATTGCGATCTTTCCGGTAATTCTGTCCTTGCAACTTTAGGTATAAAAAAGCTTGTTGAACTGCGCATTCTGTATAAGCTTATAATATTACAG
>CAKTCH010000055.1 GCA_934538895.1 uncultured Alphaproteobacteria bacterium | reverse complement strand
TGTTGAGATAACCCAGCGCTTCCTGGCCGCGGTCATTGGAGAGATTCATTTTGGCCAATGTCAGCAGGTCCTGAATCCGGCTTTCGGGCGTTTTATGCGGCAGCGCGGCCTTGAGGATGCGTTCGTTTTCGCCGAGGGCCGTCAGTCCGCCCATCATCCAGCGATCGAAATCGAAGATGCGGCGGAGGGAGCCTTCCTTCTGCTCTTCCTGTATCGGGTTGACTTCCGCGACATCCTCGCGGATCGCGCGGCGGTTGACATCGCTTTCGCGCGAGAGCGCCAGACCGGCGGGGCGCGAAACATTCAACCCCTGCGCATTATGCGTCACTTTCAGGTCATCGACCTTGGGCACGAGGGCGGCGCCCGCCGCCGCCGGCAGTAAATCAAAATCGACGAAGTCCTGTTCCGGACCGGTGAATTGCGTCGAGGCGCTGACCGTGGCCACTTTCATATCCTCGCCGGTTAGCGGGTTCCTGATATCCATGACTTTGGTAATGCCGGTCATCGGCCATATGGCCGTGCCGCCGCGCGCCGGCTGGCCGCGCGCGAATTCACGCTTCATCGGCGCAGGCTTGCCGCCAGCACGCGCGGTCGGCATGATGACGCGCCAGACAAGCCCGCCGCCTTCGGCGCGTATGGTATCGGGCACATTGTGGGGGATCTTCATCATATAGGCCATACCGCCCTGTACGGCGACCTGTTCAAAACCGGGGAAGATATCTGTACGCGGCCCCGCGATTTGCGGCGGCACCGACGTGGCCGGGCGATCCATTACCAGCCATAGATAACCATGCCGCTCGAACGCGGCGAGGCCGAACATTTCCGTCGCGGAAATCGTGATGACATGCGGTTCGATATCCGGCATGGCGGATTGAATAGCGCTCTTCTCCACGGTCTGGACGGCTTCCGCTGCTACAGCCGGCCCGGCATGAGATGCTGATGGCGGTACGGCCACGGGAGCAAGCGGCGCGGGGTTCGGTTTCTCCGGCTTTTCCGCCGCTTTCTCTATCAGTTTCTCAACGAGTTTATCCGGCGCTTTCTGAGTGGGTGCCGCCTGCGCCGTTTTTTGTGCACTGGCAGGCTTGAACACATCAACGACGATTTTATTGCCGACAAGGAAATGGCGGTGCGTGGTGCCGGGGGCAACACTCAATGTCACGCCCTGCCCGGCGGCGGAAATGCTCTTAACTACATCATCGCTTTTAACGCCCGCCGTATTTATCGTCGCGGGATCGCGGAACGTCAGGACGATCTGGCCGGGCGACGGCTCTTTCACTTCATAAGCAGTGCTGGCGGGCCAGTCGAACACCACGCGTGTATAGGTATCGTGCTGCCCCGAACGCACGGCAACGCTGGGCTGCGCGCTTGCCGCAGTGGCAAACGCGCAGCTTCCCATAAGGGCGATCGTCGCTGTGGTCAGAAGCAGTTTACGCATCATCGTTCAATTATACTATCCGTTTGGGCAGAAGGCTATGGACGACCTTCGGTGATATTAGGGCCAACACGTATTTTATCGGACCTGCCGCTGTAATTCATGATGGTGATATCGACGCGGCGCGCCAACGCATGGCGCTGGTCGCTGTCTTTTACGTGCTCAAGGTCCTGATAGCGCCCGCCCGCGAAGCCAGCGACCGCTATCGTCTGCTGATAACCTACGTTTTCCAGAATAGACGCGACCTGCACGGCGCGGGCCAGCGACAATTCCCAGTTATTGCCGAAGCCGCTTTCGGCGGCCCCTTCCAGCGGGCGGGTGTCCGTGTGGCCATCGATCTCGATACGGTTACGCACGCGGCTCAGGGAGCCGCCGAGCGTATATAAAATCTTCCGGCCCGATTCCTTGACCGCCGCCTGCCCCGGATCGAACAGCAAATCCTGCGGCAATGAGAGGACGACGCTGCCCGGTTGCGGGATCACCTGAACGGCGTTCAATTCTTCATGGGCGCCGATCGTGCTGCGGATCAGTTCTTCCAGATAACGCACATCGAGCGCGCGGTTATAGTTTACGCGCGCGAGGTCGATATTTTCCTCCGTGCCGGTGTTGGCGCGTTCGCCGTAAACGCGCCCCATCTCGGTACGCAGGGCCGACGTAATCCTGTCGTATTCCTGATTCTGCGGTTCGGCCATGGCGAACATCATCACAAAGAACGTCAGCATCAGGCCCATGACATCGGTGAAGGTTACCAGCCAGGTATAGTTCGCGCGCGGCTCGTCGCCGAGGCGGCGGCGGGACATTTGCGTTTCGACGGGCTGCCTGAGATTATCCACGGGATCATCCGTCATATGGATTTCAGGCGCCGCGTGTTTCTTTCTGGCTTTAAAATCGTCCACCGGCATCACTCCTCCTGCTGCGCTACAGGGCTGTAGGCCACATGGGGGCGAAAGAGCAATTCAACGGCGCCGCTCTGGCCTTTTTCAAGACCGACACTCATCAGGCGCTGCGGCAGCCCTGCCTTTTCCAGTTGTTGCGCCAGAACGCCCAGATCGCGCATCAGCACCGACATTTTTTGCGGCTGGCGGCCCTGCATGACGGCAGGGTTATCGTCTACCTGCAGGAAGATATCCATGCGGTAAGGCTGGCCCGCCGCGCCGGAACGCAGCATGGACGCCAGTGTTTCCATGAACTGCCGGTTCTGCCGCGCGCTGTCGCCGGCGGATGAAACCGCCGCCGCGAAATCGGCATAGCTCATGCGCATCAGCAATGTGCCGGCGCCTTCGTCCTGCTGCGTTTTTATACCAGCGATGTGCGCCTGAAACAGGCCTTCCACGCGATCGGTCACGCGGCCCTCGCCTGTGCCTGACTCATCGGACGCCGCCGTGGAAGGCTGCCAGTTTTCGTTCTGGCTTATCCGGGACGCGAAGGCCTCTTCAATGCTGTCCATCAGCGGCTTCGCCTTCTCTTCCTTGATGACGGACACGGAATTGAGCATGATGAAAAACGCCAGCATGATGACGAACAGGGACAGAGCCGGGATCTGGCTGCCCAGGGTTTTGGAGTCGTCGGCGATGAATCTGCGGCGAGAGCGTCTCATCGGCTTCCTGCGTTGTTTAAACCGTATTATTGAGGCGGCAGCTGCGGAAGGTTCTGCTGCTGGGACATCATGATCGTAATCGTGCGGGCGCGTTCCGGGTCCATCTCCGCGATGATCGGCGAGGATTTGCGTTCAGACATGGCGGTCAGGACCTGCAGCAGGACATCCGTATCAAGCGAATTGAAAATACGGGCGGCGTCTTTGGCCTTCATGCCTTCGTAAATTTTCACGAGGCTGGCCGTGCGGGCTTTTTCCTCTTCCGTCTGTTGCGCCATCAGGCTTTCGATCTGCGTGCGCAACGCCGTCAGTTCGCGCAGCTTCTGATCGAACTCGCGCTCCGCCGCCTCCAGCAGCGCCTCGCGGGTAGTCAGGGCCTTCTCGCGTTTTTCGATATCTTCACGGCGTTTGGTGAGATCGCGGTAAAGCCCCTCCTGCACGCCCGAGTACGTGAAATCCTCCTCACCGGCGTCGCGCCATTCCTGAGCGCTTCCGGGTTCGCTCTCGCCCTGCTTCGCTATCGTGGGGAGCGTTACGTCGGCAGGTTTAGTTCCCTCAGTAGCACCAGGCGCTTCCGGAGTTTTAGCCGATTCCGCGGGCATAGGCGGCGGCACGGGCGTATCCTCATCCTGCTGGACTTCCTGCTGCGCGAAGGCGGCGCCCGCGTCCTGCGCGAATTCGCCCAAACGAACGGTAAAGCACAACCCCGCCACAATCAGCAGCAGGGGCAGTACGCGCAAACGTTCGGACAATTTCATGGCCATATGATCTTTCGCCTGTATCTTTTGCCTTTACGGAGGGCTTCCCTCAATTCGCGTTCGGCGACGCTGCCGGCGCCGCCGTCATTGCCATCGAGAACGCCCTCTTCTCCTTCCGGATCGCGGATCGCGAAGCCGGGAAATTCCTCGCGCGTCGGGCGGCGCACATGGGACGGCAGCGGTGGCGCGGTTTCAGCAGCGCGATGACGGTCAGCGGCCTTGTCCAGGCGGTCGGCCATGTTGTTCGCGCCGCGCGTCATGATCTCAAGATCGGCCCCGACGTTTTTGGCCTCGTCGAGTTGCTGCTGCAATTCACGCGATACGCCGCGCGCGGAATTTTTCAATTCCTCGATGGCGTGCTCGGCTTTTACGATCTGGCCGGAGAGATCGCCGATCAGCTTTTCAAGCTCTTTGCGGCCTTCACGAAAATTCTTAAGGTGCTTCGACAGGCGCGCGGCATATACAATCGTGGCGCCCAGAAGCACCAGCACCAGACCGTCCATGACCAGCCCTAAAAGGTTTTCGCTCATATCTCATCCTCTTTGTCGGGCGTGATATAGCGTTCGATCTGCACGGCGATGTAGCCTTGTTTCTGCCCGACAGGGCCGCGGAACATCGGGAAATTACCACAGCGCAGTTCCAGTTCGTCTTCCGTGGTCGTATTGAACATCACGCGCGAGCCTACTTTCCAGTTCAGCACTTCCTGCAAGCTTGCCGTCTTTTCACCCAGAACGGCGGAAAGCTGCACATCGGTTTTGTAGAGTTCCTGTGTCAGGTGGTTTTCCCAGATGGAATCACGGCCGAATTTTTCACCCATGAACATTTGCAACAGCAGTTCGCGAATGGGTTCCAGCGTCGCATAGGGAATCAGGATTTCAACGCGCCCGCCGCGATCGCCCATATCGACGCGCAGGCGCGCCAGCACGCAGGCATTGCCCGATTGCGTGATGGTGGCGAAACGCGGGTTGGTTTCCATGCGGTCGAGCGTAAAGCTGACGGGGGAAAGCGGATCGAAGGCGGAAGACAGGTCGCTGAGCGATACCCCCACCATGCGTTCCACCAGCTTGGTTTCGATCGTCGTATAAGGGCGGCCCTCGACGCGGATCGCGGGCGTCCCCTTGCGGCCCCCGAGCAGTACGTCCACAACGGAATAGATCAGTGCGGAGTCGACGACCAGCAGGCCGTTATTATCCCATTCCTCGGCCTTGAAGACCGAGAGCATCGCGGGCAGCGGGATCGAGTTCATGTAATCGCCGAAACGCACGGTCGAAACCTGATCGAGCGATACTTCGACGTTATCGGATGTGAGGTTGCGCAAGGAGGTGGACATCAGGCGCACCAGACGGTCGAACACGATGTCGAGCATCGGCAGACGCTCGTAATTCACCATTGCGGAATTTATCAGCGCCATCACGCCGGAGGTTTGTTCGCCGCCGCCGCCATCGTCGTCGAAACCGAGCAGACTGTCGATTTCTTCCTGATTGAGAATGCGCGCGCCGCCATCGTCACCAAGATCGGCATCGAACGCGGGCGTGGCGTCGGCTTCGATCGCCGCGCCGGAACCCGCCGTTGTCTCCAGCTGGGACAGCGCCGCCAGTTCCTCTTCGCTCATCTCGGTGTCAGCCATGACGCATTAAACCCTTTTACCCGTAAACGACCCCTGAGACTTATATTCAAGGATCATACCAAATGTCTTAAGTCCTTATTGTACCAGTATTTCCTGGAACAGCACATCTTTCACCTCGACCGGGTAGGCTGACGCGTTGACGCGGTTCAGCAACTCGATCTGCAATCTGTAAATCCCGGCGGAACCGCGCAAATCCTTGACGCGCAACTCCCGCAGGTAGGTCTGGAACTGGTCCACGACGCGGGGCATGACGGCCTCGACGGCGGCCTGATCTTCGGCGCTGGCAAGCTCGATCTGTACGCTCAGGCGCAGGTAGCGCGGCTGGCCTTCGGACGTCAGGTTCACCAGCATGTTCGGAATCTGGACGAAATAGCCCGCGGGGCCACCGTGCGCGCCCGCCTTTTTGTCATGGGAATCGGCTTTTTTACCGTGCGAGTCCGCTTTCGTGTGACCGTCGCCGCCAGCGCCATGCTCGCCTTCGGCGACTTCCTCCCCGCCGGACTTACCCAGCAAGCCATCCAGCAGTCCCGTGAAATAAGCGCCCGCACCGCCCCCCGCCAGCAGCAGCAACGGCAGCACGATAATCAGGATAAGCTTCTTGGCATTCGGCTTCTTCGGGCTTTCACCGTCAGCCGCTTCCACGACAGCGCCGCCAGCATTGCCTTCATCTTCCGGCAGGGGTTTGATTGCCATTCACAGCTCCTTCAATGGGGTCTTTAAAAAGATTAGCATGGCAGAATCAGCCAACTCGTTAATTATACTCATAAATTAAGCCAAAATAGTGCCCTTTGTAGCGTTCCTCTTACCGAAGCGTTTCAGGTAAAAGGAAAATTTTGCCATGCTCTCCGAGTCACACTTGCCGATGGCAGCGCCCCGGCTTGTGGATAACCATAATCTCAAGCAGCTAACTCATTGTTTTTCAAAAGAATTAGATTCTGGCATATCCCGTGCATTGTGATGCCGTGAGGGAAAGGGTTTCCCTTGCGGATTTTTAGCCAAAAGGTTCATACCGACATGGAAAACAGTCTTTATATCGGACTTTCGCGCCAGATGGCCTTGCAGGAGCAGATGGATATTGTCGCCAACAATATCGCCAACCTGAACACGCCGGGTTACCGCGAACATAACATGGTGTTCCTTGAGTATCTTTCCCGCCAGCGCAACGCGGAGAAAGCCGGGAACGACTCGATTTCCATGGTGCACGATTACGGCCAGTTCATGAACACGGAAAACGGCCCCCTGCGCCGCACCGAGAACCCGCTGGATACCGCCTTACAGGGGCCGGGCTTCTTCGGCATCCAGACGCCGAACGGCGTGCAATATACGCGCGCCGGCAATTTCCAATTGAACGGCAACCGTGAACTGGTGACCGGTTCCGGGATGCTGGTGGCCGATGCCGGCGGCGGCGCGATCGCCATCCCCGAGGATGCGACGGACATTATTATCGCCCGCGACGGCACGGTTTCCACCAATGCCGGAGAACTGGCGCAGATCATGGTGGTTGAATTCGAGAACCCGCAAGAACTCGTGCCGCAAGGCAACGGCCTTTACAAAACGGAAGAAGCGGCAAATCCCGCGGAAAACACCACGGTGCTGCAAGGCATGATCGAAGGTTCCAACGTCAATGCGGTGCTGGAAATGACGCGCATGATCGATGTGTCCCGCGCTTATCAGTCAACGCAGCGCATGTTGCAGAACGAACATGAGCGCCAGCGCACGATGATCCAGACGCTGACGCGCGGCAATTCGTAATTTCGGAAAGATAACGGTTCAAGGTTTAAAGGAGAAAGACAATGCGTTCACTTGATATCGGTGCCACCGGGATGCACGCGCAGCAGACCAACGTGGACGTCATTTCGAACAACATCGCCAATATGACCACCAGCGGCCACAAACGCCAGCGCGTGGATTTCAAGGACTTGATCTACCAGAACATACAGCGTCCGGGCGCGCAGTCTTCCGATGTAGGCACGCTCCTGCCCTCCGGCCTGCAACTGGGTCTGGGCGTACGCGTCAGTTCGGTTTACCGCATTCACGAACAAGGCCCGATCCAGATGACGGAAAACCCGATGGACCTTGCGATCCTGGGCGACGGCTTCTTCCAGATTCAGCGCCCTGACGGCACGACCGCCTATACACGCTCGGGCATTTTTCAGGTGAACGGCGACGGTGAAGTGGTGACTACGCAAGGTTACCTGCTGGAGCCGAACATCACCGTGCCGGACGACGCGGTTTCCGTTTCCATCAATATGAGCGGCGAGGTATTCGCCCAGCTTCAGGGTCAGACCAATATGGTCAATCTCGGCCAGATCCAGACCGCCAACTTCGTGAACCCGGCGGGGCTGGAAGCGATCGGCGACAATCTCTTCCTTGAAACGGAAGCTTCGGGCGCGCCGCAGGTCGGCACGCCGGACACTGAAAATTTCGGCGCGATCCGTCAGGGCGCGATCGAAAACTCCAACGTCAACGTGGTGGAAGAGATCACGCAACTGATAACCGCGCAGCGCGCTTACGAAATGAACTCAAAGGTCATCCAGACCAGCGATGAAATGCTGCAAACCGTAACACAACTTCGCTAACAGATAAGGCAAGAGGGAGTATGAACGCCATGAAAACGCTGCTGACATATACGGATTTCGGTTTCCGGGTTCTGGTATTGCTTGCGTGCCTTTTCTGCGGGTTCGTATTCCTGGTCGCCGGCGCCCGCATGGCGCTGGCCGCCGAGCTGCGCAGCACCAGTGTCGTGACGGACAGCGTCCTGCGC
>CAKTCH010000054.1 GCA_934538895.1 uncultured Alphaproteobacteria bacterium | reverse complement strand
GGCGGCGCCTGTCAGAAAATACTTCTTCATCAAGGGCTTTCAGTCCGGACCGTCAGTTCACGGCTGGCCGAACGCCCATAAACATCGGGATCGTACATTTCCTCAGCCTTGGCTGCCGGTGCGTTGAATACGCCATCGGCTATGGCCTGCGCCATATAGGAAAGATGATAATTCCCGGTATCGATCCAGTCGGCATAAAAACGCGCGGAATCATGGCGCAGTTCTTTATGATAGAAGCTCCAGCGGCTGAAACCGTATTCACGCCAGTCGCCGAAACGGAACCAGATCGAGCCGCCCGCCTTGTCAAAAACAGCCTGTTCGGCATCCACGCCCGAAGCCGTGGCCAGATCGCGATTAACGGTTTCCAGACCGCCCGGCAGTGGGTCATTCACAACGACAAAGTTGCGCGCCGCGGGAACATTCAGAAACAAATCGACCTTGACGAGTTCGCCCCGCCTGATGCTTTCCTGATCCTTGAGCAAAACCCATTTGCCACCGCGCTTCACGCTATATTCACGGTGCATGTCCATGCCCGCGTTCATCGGCTGATGGCTGGCTGAGGACAAGGCATAACGCAGACGTATGGCGTAATAAAGACGTCCGGCGCCTTCGCGGGCGATCTGCAATACCGATTTCTTCCCGGCATCACCCTCAGAGATCAGCTTGACCGCTTCCTGCGCTTCATCCTTTACCGAAGCGAAAGAGACCTTGCCGATTTCCTGCCCCTCCAGCCGCACATTAACGCGCATATCCGGGCTCTCGCTCTCATAGCGTTGCGTGTAATGCACAAGCGCATTCATGCAGAATATATTCTCCTGCGTATTCTCCCAATGATCGCGCTGGCCGCGGGACTGCGTTATCGCCCGCACCAGCCTGAAGGGTTTGTCCGCCATAATATCCTTACCACCATCTGTCGCCTCATAATCCATGAAGGCATCCAGAATGCCGCAATTATCCCGTAATGCCGTGGTCAGGATGCGCGTATACCCGTTATCCAGCGTTTCATTGAAGCGAAGCTTGCCGCCGGTTTCATCACCCTTTGCCAATATCATATCGGCGACATTGCGTATGTCCCGATCCGCCACCCCGGCCTTGATCGCCGCTTTCATGAATTGCGCCTTGCCGAACAGACTCATCTGCTTGACATGCGGCTCATAGCGCAGCACGTCTCCCTTGTCCGCCTTGCCAGCCTCGACCAGCGCCGCAAGCGCCACCGCCCGCACCGTGGCCGACATGCCCGGCTGATAGAAATCGGGAGCAGCATCCTGCTTCAGGAAATTCTGCAAATAGGCATGAAGCTTCTGTGTCACCGCATCCGGCACATGATAACCGGCCTTATCAAGCCAGCCGAACGCCAGCGCCGTATAGGCCGAAAGATAGGGATCGGCATATTCATCCCGTGGGGTGAAATACGCCATGCCGCCGTTGGGCGCCTGATAATCTGCCGCACGATCCAGGGTTTCCTGCGGCACGGATTCGCTGTTCTCCCATGCCAGATCATCCGGCAAATAACCTTTCAATTGATTATAATGCGAAGCCATGACACCGCGCGTCAGCGATTGCTCCCAACACGTATAGGGGTAGTCGCGCATGTAGCGGAAAGCCCCCGACAAATTGGCGATCACGCTCGGGGAAAGCACAACACTTATATCCCCCGTATCGGTATAGATGCCTTCCGGAAGAACGATACTTTCTTCCGTCAGCGTTTCCGTGGTCGTGCCGTATTGAGCTGCCACATCCACTGTGCGGCTTTTATAAACCGGAAGGCTGTAGACGGTACCGTCACTATCCGATTCATCGGCGCCGGTAGCCTTAAAATTAATCCGCCCTTCCGGTAACTCGCGCTGCGCCGGCAGGACGGCAGCCTTCAAGTCCATATAAACCGTTGCACGCTTGTAAGCTTCCAACGTTACCTCTTCCGTTTTGGTCACAGGCGTCCCATCCGGCAAATCGCCTGATGCCTCAATCGAAACCCGGATCGTACGCGGCTGGTCGGTGCGATTCATGACACTGAAGCCCGCGGTGAAACGATCGCCCTCCCGCACCTGATTGGGCATGACCGGTCGCAGTTCCGTCGGACGGTTGACTTTGAAATTTCCCTCGCCCAGCCCCAGCCTGTCGCCCGGCGTAGCCGCCAGTACCAGCACCCGCCAGCCCGTCAGATTGTCGGGAGCCTCAAATTCAATGCTCGCATCACCGTTTGCATCGGCCTTCAAAGCGGGGTTCCAATAGCTGACATATTTGAACAATGTCCGCATATCGATATCCATGCCGCCGTCACCGCCGGGATTTGCGCCTTTCTTCTCAAACTTCTGGCGGCCCACCAGACGCATCATCAGGCTGTAATTGCGCAAATCAAGATTATCAAGACTATAAAAGCCTTCATAAGGATCGAAGGCGCCGTGCCCCCCGGCAATCAGATCAAACACCGCCTCATCCAGCACGGCGACTGTCAGTTCGACAGGTTCCTTATTATCTGTTGCCAGTCTGGGCACGGCGTTCAGATCTATCCGAACCTTGTCGCGGGGGCGGTAAACCTCCTGCGCGACCTTAACCGTTATATCCATCTGTTTCACGGGGTCCTTGACCGGCACCGTGACATAGCCCATGCGGAAAGCAGGTTTGCCAAGATCGACCTGTCCCTGCTCCGCCGGTGGCGCTTCCACGCGCGGAGACTGCACGATCACTGACAGATAATAACCCGGCATGTAATCGGGCTTTACAGGAAATTCGATGATCGGAGTGCTACCCTCCAGCGTGGTCACGAAAGAATCCATGACTCCGTAGCGCTCGATCGTAACCAGCGCACTGGCCCCCGGATACGGATTTTTAATTAGATAACGCGCGGTATCGCCGATCTGATAAGCTGCTTTCTCGGGAATAATCGCTAACATGCTGTCGGTTTCATTATTCCATTGTACGTAATCGCCGCCGGAAACCCATATACTCAGAGTCGTTTTATGCGCAACGCCTTTCGTATCGGCGATCTCCGCCGCCAGCCTGTATGTACCGGCGGCATCCGGCGTAAACGAGCAATCCTGCGGCGTTGCCGCTGAAGTCTGGCTGCATTCGGCAACCTGCTTCCATTCGACGGTGATATCAGAAAGATAGGCGTTACCAGCCCCTTTCACGCGTGCCGTATTGATGAACTCCTTCTCGATGGCAATCTTCACAGCAGTGCCCGCAACCGGCGTGCCCTTGTCATCGACGACCAGCGCGGGAATGGCCGCGGGCTTTTTCGCTTCATAAACCCATTGCGGCGATTTCAGGCCCACCAGCCGGTCGACACCGAAATAATCCGCCCGCGAAACATTGGCGATGGTTTTGCCGCGATCGTCCTGCACGGCAGCTTCCAGTTCAAGCGTACCATAAGCGATCGGAGCCGCAGGCAGCGTAAAATCCTCGTTCCATTCACCCTGATCGTTCAAAGGGGCGGTTTTCTCGAAAATCTGCGCGCTGTCGCGCCTATCCTGAAAACTGTCAAAGATAAAGCCCTGCGCCAGCGGATGCTTGCTTTGAAAATTGCGGCTTTTGACAATGCCTGTGACACGTATAGTGGCATCGGTATAGGCGCCGCCAGCGTGCATTTTGGCATCGGCATGGAACGAAACATCATCCCCCGCTTTGAAATGATCGCCGTTCATTTCACTGGTAACGCGGAAGGGCGCCACGGTGAAATCGCTGACAAGCACACGCAACGGCTGCCATTTGCGAACGTCCCCGCTGGGCAATGTTGCCGTCAGCTCAAAACGATACCAGCCCACGGCGGCATTTTTCGGCAACTTGTAAACGCCGTCAAAAGCCCCGAAATCTGAAAGGGTGATATTTTCCCGCTTCAGCACCGATTTATTGGTCGGATCGAAAATCTCCAGCGCGTAGGCGATATCTTTTGCCGGAAGCACCAGCGTCAAGTTGTCCTGATCGCGCACGAATATTTTATATTCCATGGTATCGCCGGCACGGTACACCCCCTGCGCCGTCATGCCCCATGTCTTCAGATGACCGTATTTTTTCTGATGATGGGCCCAGATCGTTTCATTCGACGCCCGCCACGTATCGATATAGAAATCATAAGACAGCGGCAGCAGGGCCATATCCTCCCGGCGATCGACACGGATAAACAGGCGCTTATCGCCCTCCCGCCACGCCTGCGCCAAGCTGTTGCCCGGATCGGCTTTCACGGTCCCGGGTAAAATCGCCATGCCATCCTGATCCGTCAGCACGCCCGCAAAAACATCCTCAGGCTCGCCCATATCGGCGAGTTCATCGGTATAAAGCGTAACCGTGGCCCCCTCCACGGGTTTGCCAGTCGCCAGATCGGTTACCCAGGCAAGGGACTGAAAATGCCCCAGCTTGAAATGAACCTGAAAGGGCGTGATCTGTGCGAACAAGCGCGCGGCTTCCTTATTATATTGCGGAATCTCCGGCTCGGTCTGCAAATGACCGTATACGACCCCCGGCTTGTCGCCCAGCATTTCGCGCACGCCCAGCGGCACGGCGAACTGCACGTCCTGCGGCGACGGCACGCGCTGGCCGTACGACTGATCCGTCTGCACGCCCAGCGTATTGATACGGCGATATGTGAACGTATAGGCATCGAGGTTATTGACATAGAGCGGCACTTCGCTGTCCGTCTCCTTCTCCAGCACGGCCTCCTTATGGATCAGCTCGAAATTCGGCGGGCGGTGGCCGGTCGAAAATTCAACCTTCACCGGCTTCATCAACGTGCGGCCAAATTCGTCCTGCATTCCTTCTTCAATATTTTTACCGAGTAATTGCGACAGCGTCGCCTTAACTCCCGGCTTCTTGCTCGGCACGGTAAGGGTATATTTCTGTGCCGCCTTCAATCCCACGGGAAGCCCGATGAAATAGGTACGCCCCGTATAAGGATCGCCCAGCCGCGACCAGTCGCGATTCTCGTCCCCCCAAGGGTTATAACCCTTGCGCCCGCCCGCCAGATCAGGCGTAAAGGAAACATTGGCGCTGACTTCCGAGCGCAGGACAGGCACCGTGAAGCCCAAAGCTACCGGGCGTAAGGGATTGCAAAGCTGCGCCTGCGTCTGCGGCTTGCCCGGCTCTATAAAAACCTCAAGCCCTTCATTATTGGTGCATTGAATACCCGCGAACTTGAAATCCGGAAAAGTGTTGAATGTCACAATATCACGCCGGGCAACGCTGGCCTCCGCCCCCGATGTCGAAACCAGTCCCGGCTCCATCGCCAGCGCCACACCTGTCACATCCATATTCAGCGTTTTGCGCGGCTCCACCAGCCATACGCGGCGTGCTTCCACAGCGCCTGCAGAAAATCTCTGCGTATCGTGCGGTTCGGGGCTTAACACCACCATCTGGCGCGGCTGGCCCGGCTCCTGGAAATGCAGATGCGCTGCGGCGGAATCCTTAGTCACAGGCTGATTGAATACCACACGGACGACGGGGTGCGCGGGCCCCCTCCATGTCGAGAAATTATAATAACTGACCTCGGGGCGCGCCGTGATAAATTCATGTGTTTTGGTGGCAGAGAGTTTTGCCCCATCCCCGGCGGCAATCCTGTCCGGAGCGATCGTCAGCCGGTAACGCGTCGATTCAGCCATCTTATCTTTACCATCCAGATGACAGGCCAGCGTCGCGGTATTGATCCAGCGCCACTGGCAAGGCAACGGCGGAGTGACCGTAATACCCACCTCCTCTGCCGTGCGATCCATCCGGCCCACCGGAACCACCGCGCGGTTGAACTGGATGACGATCTGCCTGCCTGCCAGCACGTCGTCACCTTGCGGCGTAATGCGTAAAATCTCCAGCGGGCGCGGCGTATCCTGTGCGGCGGCAGGCAACGGCAGCGTCAAAATAAAAAGAAGTGTAACGACAAGCAATCCGCGCATGGAATGACTCCGGCAAGTAATGATGTAATTCTGGAAACGGCTTCAATTCTAGCGGGAAAGCTCTTAAAGAAAAAGCCCTCCGGAAATTAATCCGGAGGACTTTTCACAAGACAAAAGCGCAAATTAAACGCCTACTGTTTCTTTCAGTTCCTTGGCAGCGCGGAAGTTGATTTTCTTCTTCGCCGGAATTTTGATCGCTTCGCCTGTGCGCGGGTTGCGGCCCATGCGGGCAGCGCGCTTGCGCACTTGCAGGATACCCAGGCCAGCCATACGGATACGGTTGCCTTTTTTCAGGTTTTTGCCCAGGTTTTCAATCAGATCTTCCATAATCTGATTCATTTGCTTCTTGGACAGTTCGTGCTTTTCAGCCAGATCAGAACCGATTTGTTTCAATGTTACTGTCGGAGCTGTTGTGGACTTTGTAGCCGCAGCCTTCGCCGTGGCTTTTTTAGCCGGAGCTTTCTTAGCCGGAGCTTTTTTTGCAGTCGCCATGATTTAACTTCCTTGAGTTAGATATCATTGTTAAACGGGCAGGCACCCCTCGAAAACCCGCATAAACAGCGGCCTATCGCGATGTCCTGTCCTGATGCTCAAACAATGGTACGAGTCGCACTGCTTGTCGAGAGGATTTTTAGGATAAAACGCTCAAAAAGGCCGTTTTCAGGGGGTTTTCCACATATTTTGTACGCACAAGCTGCCAGAAGAACATCTTATCGCGCTTCCCGACCCCTCAAAAACCCGCTATTCTGGCGGTGTTTTTAGACATGAAAAGAGAATCACCATGAAGATTGGCAGCCTCGATAGAATCACAATTTACCGTATGCTGGTCGTTATCGGTGGTCTGGCGGTGATCGGCGTATTAAGTGTAATCGTCATCGCCCCGTTTATTCCGGCGATGTTGCTGGCGATTATCTTCACCCTTTCCGCATGGCCAGCCTATAGCTGGCTGGAAAAACGCATGAAGGGCCGCCGTGGTCTGGCAGCCAGTCTGATGACCACCATTCTGGCGCTTTGCTTTATCCTGCCGCTGGCGATCCTGACATCCAGCCTTGCCGGTAACTTCGACTGGGTCAGCACGAACGTCATCAGCGCCCTGCAAAATCCGCCCCGGGAAGCCCCGGAATGGCTGGCCGGCCTGCCGCATATCGGCCCCTTCCTCGCCGAGCAGTGGCATATATATTTACAGGATACAACGGCGCTGACCGCCATTCTGACCAAACAAGCCGCCCCTGCCACGCAAGGCGTTCTGGGATTTGCCAGCAGCGTAGGCCGCGGCGCGATTGACCTGACTCTGGGCGTATTCATCGCTTTCTTCCTCTTCCGCCATGGCGTGGAAGTCGCCGACCGCCTGACCGTCCTGATCGATAAATTCTGGGGCACGCGCGGGCAGCATTTATTGCGCGTATCCAAAAACACCATGATCGGCGTCGTTTACGGTATGATGGGCACAGCCGTAGCCCAAGGCACGCTGGCCGCCATAGGTTTCGTTATCGCGGGCATCCCCGCCCCCGTGCTTTTAGGGTTCGCCACATTCTTCCTGTCATTCCTGCCGATGGGGGCGCCCATCATCTGGGTGCCTGCCGCCATATGGCTGTTCGCGCAAGGCTCTATCGGCATGGGTATCTTCATGGTGTTCTGGGGATTACTGGCCGTCAGCTCCATCGATAACGTCATACGCCCCTACTTCATCAGCCTGGGCAGCGATCTCCCCTTGCTGGTAACGTTGCTGGGCGTCTTCGGCGGAATCATCGCTTTTGGCTTCATCGGCCTTTTCATCGGCCCGACATTGCTGGCCGTAGCCTATACCCTGATTATTGAATGGAGTCATAGCGACAAAAAGAATCTTTCGGAAAATGTCGAAGATCCCCCTTTCGTCGAGCAAACGGCACTCTAAATTATTTCTGTATGGGTAAATATTTAAACAGTAGATATTTCCTGTGGGCTGAATTTCTGCTGATATTCGGCGGATTCCCGCTCCTGATTCTGACGTTGCAAAATCGCGCCCTGATGATCGGCACGCTCTGGCTCGGGGCGCTCGCCGTATGGGCGGTTTTACGCTTCAACTATAAACGCCGCCATGCGGGAGAATGGAACTGGCCGGGCTTCCATGCAGGATTAAGGCCCGTCTTGATCCGCTTCGCCGTTCTCGGGCCGGCGATTGCCCTGCTGACATGGTTGCTGATCCCGGATGAATTTCTGTCATTCCCCCGCGAACGGCCTGAAATATGGTGGCGCGTGATGCTGCTTTATCCCCTGCTCTCGGTCTGGCCGCAGGAAATCATTTACCGCAGTTTCATATAT
>CAKTCH010000053.1 GCA_934538895.1 uncultured Alphaproteobacteria bacterium | reverse complement strand
GGTTATGACACTGCTTTGAAACTGGTTACATCCGGCGATTACTCGGCGGCGTTTTCCTTGATGAAGTTGACGGCGTCGCCAACAGTCTGGATTTTCTCGGCGGCATCGTCCGGGATTTCCACGTTGAATTCTTCCTCGAACGCCATGACCAGCTCGACCGTGTCGAGGGAGTCGGCGCCCAGATCGTCAATAAAGCTCGCGCCTTCCTGAACTTTTGCTTCGTCGACACCGAGATGCTCGACGACGATTTTCTTCACGCGTGCGGCTACGTCACTCATTTTTAAACCTTGCTTGTTTAGTTAGTCCTATGTCTTTCAACCCGGCGAATGTAAGCAGGTGGGATAGCGAAATCAAGGTTTTTGCTTTGCAGCAAGCCACAATACCCCCATATCGCCGGAAAACACCAAAATATTTCTTTAATATCATTATGTTAGAAGATAATCGCAAAATTGGACTCCACCGCCCGTTTTTGTTACACTGTGCGCAAGAGCAAAAATCCCGGAAATCCGGGAAAATGGAGATATGAGGTTAATATGTCTTCAGACAAGAGCCAGTCAACCGTAGGCGGCACCGCCGCCGCTATAGGGTCCGTTGGAAGCCGCGAAGGCGGTTTGTCCGCGGCGATGAAGCGTGCTGCGCTCGATAATGCCTCCGTATCCACCCGCCTGAAGGACGACAAGGGCGAAGCACTGGATGCCGCCCTGACCGACAGCACCTTCATGGCCAAAACCGACGGCGACCTGAAAGCGCTGAGCGGTGAAGCCCTGCTGGCCGAGATGATGAACAACCCCCTGACACAGGCCAAAAGCGGCACGGCATGGGCGCAGGTGAATATCGCCAAGGCAGGGCTGGATCAGGAAATGGACAAGCTGATCGAAGGCGCGCCGGTCGTGCGCGAGCGCAAGGCGCTTCATAATATTGAGAATTTAATGGCGTCCAAAACGCTGGGCGAACTTTCGCCGCTGGAAGTGCGTTTCCTGCAGGACAACCTGAAAGAACTGCGTCTTTATAGCGGCAAGAACGACGGCGATTTCACCAACCCGCAGATGGTGGCCGCGCTGGACAATCTGGTAAAGGGCAAGGAAACGCTGCAAAAAGTGATGGACCGCAATGGCGGCCGTCTGGCGATCGATTACGCATGGTCCGTGCGCCATCCGGAATTCCAGCAATCGCAGAAACCCGCACAGGATGTGCCGTCCGGCGAAGCCAAAATCATGGCGCTGTTTAAAGAGACTGGTCAAGGCATGACAGCGGCGCTGGCTTCTATCCTGCAAACGCAACCGGATCAGCCCCGGCACCACGCCGCGTTCACACTGACTTAACCTTCAGCTTCGCCACTAATAAAAGCGATCAGATCGTGCAGGTCTGACGATGTCCTATGCACGCCGATATCCCGCAGGCGCGCGGCCTGACTTTCCTGATCGTGCGCCAGACCATAATAGCCGAAGACGACCATACCGGCGGCCAGCCCCGCTTTCGCACCGGGGATGCTATCCTCCACCACCAGACAGCGTTCGGGCGGCACGCCCATCTGCCGGGCGGCATGAAGATAAAGATCGGGCGCGGGCTTGGGATGCGCCACATCTTCGACCGTAAAAATATGGTCGTCGGCAAAGAAGCCCTTCAGGCCCGTAGCCGTGATCGCGCCCACGACATTCGGGCGCTCGCCGTTGGAGCCGACGCAGATTGCGCAATGCGGCGCTATCCGTTCCAGAACGTCCGCGATGCCCGGCGCGGCCTTGACCATCGCCTCCATATTGGCGGCGACGCGCGCGATGAATTGCCGGTTCACATCGGCGGGCAAAGCCCGACCCGTTTCGCGCGCCACTGTTTCCCACACGACGGCCTGACCGCTGCCGATAAAGGTCTTCAGGCAATATTCCGGCGTATACTGGGGAAAGCCCGCGGCAGTCAGCACTTCGCTGGTGGAAAAATTACAGAGTAATTCACTGTCCACCAGCGTGCCGTCGCAGTCGAAGATAACAAGATCGAAGGCGCCCATGAAACTAGATCATCGCCATGCCGCCATTCACATGAATGGTCTGGCCGGTGACGTAAGCGGCTTCTTCGCTGGCGAGATAGACAGTCGCGGCGGCAATATCTTCGGGGCCGCCCATGCGCGCCATCGGAATCGAGGCGTTGATCTTGGCCTTCTGATCGTCGGTCAGCACGTCGGTCATCGGCGTGGCGATAAAGCCCGGCGCGATACAGTTCACCGTGACATTGCGGCTGGCGATCTCGGCGGCCATGGCTTTGGTCCAGCCGGCAAGGCCCGCCTTGGACGCGACATAGTTGCACTGTCCCGGATTGCCTGTCGTGCCGACGACGGAAGAAATATTGATGATGCGGCCCCAGCGCGCCTTCATCATGCCGCGCTGGCAGGCCTGCGCCAGCAGGAAAGTCGCGGTCAGGTTGACGCGGATGACTTCGTCCCATTCCTCCGGCTTCATGCGCAGGGAAAGATTGTCTTTCGTCAGGCCCGCGTTGTTGACGAGAATATTGATGCTGCCCATCGCCTCGGAAGCGCTTTTCACCAGCGCTTCCACCTGCGCGACATCGCCCAGATCGGCGGGAAGCACATGAACGCGCTCCCCCAGTTCGCCGGCAAGCTCTTTCAGCCTGGCTTCGTTACGGCCCGAAATACCGACAATCGCGCCTTGCGCGTGCAGGGCTTTAGCGATCGCGCCGCCAATGCCGCCCGTGGCGCCTGTGACGAGGGCGGTTTTACCGGAAAGATTGAACATGGCCATTCCTTTTACTTCGTAAGTTTAAACAGTCTTCAGGTTATTCGTGTTATATCTTCAACCTTGCTTTTACAGCGGCCAGCATTCCCCTGAAGCGATCTCTTTGTTCAACGGGTATATCACGCCAGGGGACAATATGAAATAATTTAACGGAATGCTCAAAGACGATTAAATGTTTGTAGAGATATATTCTGCGGAACACATCATATTTTTGTGTACCTTCTCCATATTCACTTCTCATGAACATTTTCTCCCGATCGAAAATAAACTCCGTCGTTTGATTTGGAAATTTCTTTATGCTCTTCATATAAGAAAATATCATGATTATATAATCGGTAATATACATCGCCAGCCCGCCGAGAGCTGCTGAAAAGAATCCCCATCCTGCACAATATAAAATTTCGGAAGAGGTCAGACCCGCAGTAAAAAACTGAAAATGCAGATAGCCGGACCGATACGTATCCATCGCAATTATAATGACCGCCATCAGAAGCAGCATCCACAGCATTCGCTTCCAGATACTGCGTTTATAGTAATAAACAAAATGCCAGTTCATATCCGCCATCGTTCTCGTAGCCGTGAACGCAACAGGCAAATCAGCAGAGTCCGTTTTCATGACACTTTCCTTAAATCAATATGTTCGGCAGAGATGTGGGTTGCAGGAATACGAATTATTGCTTTTTAGACTTCACAAAGTGGGTTTCAAGTTTTCAAAATAAGAGAGTATCTTTTCTCGATCCGTTAATGCCATAACTTCCGGTATACTGCCGACCTCGAATAAAGCCATCCCTTCAATCCCCTCTTCCCGGGCGCCTGCCGTTAGCTGGGGAAGCTGTGTATTATCGGTCTTCATGGCAAATACGGCCAGAATAGAGAAAACTCTATCGCCATCGGGGGCAATGAATTCTTCTTCATCAACGGCCACAAGAGATAAGTCGTAAACGGGAATGCCCACCTCTTCCATGACTTCACGTTCCATGGCTTGCGCGAAAGTTTCCCCTGTTTCTACCCCACCCCCCGGCATGAACCATTTACCGCGACGTGCCAGAACGATCCTGTTCTCGGGAGTCAGAATAATGCCGGATGTAAAACCTCTTACATCCTTTTTACCTTTCTGATGGTCAAAAAATGCCGCATCGACATTGTAGGAAATTCTCGTTGGCAGGATATCGGAATTAATCCTTGCCAGTTCTTCCAAAGCTTCGTTCTTTAATTGACTTGCCATTACTGCGTCATCCCTGTCTATGACACTTTCCTTAAATCAATATTCGGCAATCCCGTCAAATCGATATGCGCGACGGAAATATCTTCAGCGGGAAGGCCGAGGAAGCGGGCGACTTGCGGCGTGAACCGTTCCACCGCGTCGGTGACGAGGCATTTTATGTCACAGGAGCCGTCAGTGCGGCCCTTGATACCGGCGCTGGCGGCGATGCCGCAATCGATCAGAGTAACGCCTGCGCCTGCCACATCGGCAATCACATCGCGCAACAACGGAAAATGGGTGCAGCCCATGATGACGGTATCGGGTTTGTCGGCACCGGTGAAATATGCGCCGATATAGCGCGCGACAGCGGCGCGGACAATATCGCCATCGACCCAGCCTTCTTCCGCGAAGCCGACCAGAAGCTGCGCCGCGACGGCTGTAATTCTCAACGAGGGATCGCGCGCGTGCAGGGCGCGCGCGTAAGACCCGGAAGCGATCGTCGATTGCGTACCCATCACGAGGATATGCTTGTTGCGCGTGACCGCCAGCGCTGCGGCGGCGGCGGGCGGCACCATAGAAATTACAGGAACCGGATGGATTGCCTGCGCAAGCGCGTCGGCAGCATGGACGGAAGCGGTATTACAAGCGATCACGATCATTTTCACATCGTGCCGCATTAGAATTTGCGTCAGGCCCAATGAATAGGTGCGCACCGTATCCGCACTTTTGGTGCCGTAGGGCACACGCGCCGTATCGCCGAGATAAATGAAACGCTCGCCCGGCATGGCGTCGATCAATGCCCGCAGGACAGTCAAGCCGCCGATACCGGAATCAAAGACACCGATCGGGCGCGGGTCGGAGGCGAAATCGTTGGCAGGGTTGTTCAATTCTTCTTCCATTGTCATTCCCGCTTTCGCGGTAATGACGATAGGGTTTATTTCATTTTTGCGACCAGTTCATCAATCTGCGCCGGGGTGCCGACGGAGGATGCCGCGACATCGCCCTCGATGCGCTTCACCAGACCCGCCAGCACCTTGCCGGCGCCGATTTCGATCATCTCGGTGACGCCCTGTTCCTTCATCCATGTGACGGATTCGCGCCAGCGGACGCGGCCCGTGATTTGTTCGACCAGCAGGTCGCGGATTTGCGCGGGATCGGATACCGCGCTGGCGGTGACGTTGGCGACGACGGGCACCACGGGCGGGCGAATGTCTGTAGCCCCCAGCGCCGCGCGCATCTTATCAGCCGCAGGCGCCATCAGGGCACAATGGAACGGGGCGGATACCGGAAGCGCCAGGGCGCGTTTGGCCCCGGCGGCGGTCGCCAGTGCAATGGCGGCTTCGACCGCGCCTTTATGACCGGAGATCACGACCTGACCGGGAGCGTTGTCGTTGGCGGCTTCGCAGATTTCGGAAACGGACGCCTCCAGCGCGATCGCCTTGACCTGATCGAATTCAAGGCCGAGGATCGCGGCCATGGCGCCCTGCCCCACCGGCACGGCCTGTTGCATCGACTGGCCGCGCAGTTTCAAAAGGCGCGCGGTGTCGGAAAGCGTGAAAGCGCCGGCAGCGGTGAGCGCGGAATATTCACCCAGAGAGTGACCGGCGACGAAAGACGCCACGTTCGGCAAGATCAAACCAGCGTCCCTGGTCAGCACGTTCATCACCGCCATCGAAACCGCCATCAAGGCAGGCTGGGTGTTTTCGGTCAGGTTGATATCGGATTCGGAGCCTTCCCACATGATTTTGGTCAGGTTCTGACCGAGCGCGTCGTTGATTTCCTCGAAGGTTTCACGGGCGGTTTTATAAGTATCGGCTAGGTCCTTGCCCATGCCGATCGATTGGGAACCCTGTCCGGGGAAAATGAATGCGCGTGTCATAATGATAAAACCCCTCGAATGCGAAAAAACTGCCTGATAGAACCCTTCTCCGCCATTATTGTCAACTCTGGCGCCCCCAAGGCATCCGGCGGCGCAATTAACGGTATGTTATTGATTTTATGTAATGATTAAAGATCACAGAAGCTTTGAATTTCGCAACGAAACGTGCTATAGTACTGGCACTGGCGTCAAATAAAACTATAAAAATCAAGCGGGTAGATCTTATCTGCACAGGCCCGGCATGGGCCTTGCATACGTTCGCCCCGCCGTGGAAGTACCGCATGGCCATAACTTAACATAACTATATAAGGCTTGGAAGGAAAACTATAATTATGGGTTGCTCGATTATTAACGATACCATTCAACTGCACATTGAAAATGCCGATAAAAACATGGATGTTCTGATACAACGCGACGGCAGGACAGGCCCCGGAACCAAAGCCGCCACCGGCAGCGCTTTGCAAAACCCCGATTTAAGCAAAATGAGCCTGAGCGCGATGATCCGCCGCGTGCGGCAGGACGCCACCGAAGCCGCCGTCAGCGGCCAGAAAAATTACTGGGCGGCCTTTTTGGAACGCGCCAGCTCCCGCTGCGCCAACGGTAATTGTGCCGAAACGGTTTAAGACGGCCCGGCTATTTCCCCTGCCTCTAATCCCGGTCAGGATTCCTGCTTTCGCAGGAATGGCAGATTAGCGTGACGTTTTCCACAGAATTTCCTTGATTTGAGGGGCGCTATGAGTATAGTGCCCCTCATTCCATAAACCTCGCTGTTGCCTTTGTGGCTTCAGCTTTGTTTTGCGATTGGCAAATACAAAACCGAGAGGAGATTAAGTATGCCATTTTATGAAACCGTGTTTATTGCGCGTCAGGATTTGGGCACAACCCAAGTTGAAGAACTGACAAAGCAATTCTCTGAGATCCTGACCGCTGCTGGCGGCAAGATCGTCAAAACCGAAAGCTGGGGTCTGCGTAACCTCGCTTACCGCATCAAGAAAAACCGTAAAGGCCACTATGTTCTGATTGAGTCGGAAACATCGGGCGAATCCGTGATCGAGATGGAACGTAACATGCGCATCAACGAAGACGTGCTGCGTTACATGACCATCCGTCTGGACGAGCTGTCCAAAGGCCCGTCGCCGATCATCGACAAATCACGCCGCGACGATGAAGACGAAGAAAGATCCGAAAGATTTGATCGCGGTGACCGCGCCGAGCGTGGCGACCGTACCGAAAAAACCGAAAGAGAGGTGGCATAATGAGCGCTCCTGAAACAACGACGGCGGCAGCCCCGCAATCCGGCGGCAAGCGTTCCTTCTTCAAACGCCGCAAGACCTGCCCGTTCTCCGGCCCGAATGCGCCGGCGATCGACTGGAAAGATCCCCGTACGCTGAACCGTTACGTATCCGAGCGCGGCAAGATGATGCCGAGCCGTATCACGGCGGTCAGCCAGAAGAAACAACGCGAACTGGCAAAAGCGATCAAGCGCGCACGTTATATGGCGCTGATGGCTCCGGTGCGCACAGAACCCGAAAACAGCCGTTAATCGGTTCTGCTATAGAAAGGTAAAAAACGATGTCTATGGATGTGATCCTGCTGGAACGTGTGGAAAGCCTCGGCAACATGGGCGACAAAGTCCGTGTGAAACCGGGTTACGCGCGTAACTTCCTGCTGCCGCAAGGCAAAGCGCTGCGCGCGACGGCGGACAATATCGCGCACTTCGAAACGCAACGCGCCGCTCTCGAAAAACTGAATGCCGAGAAACGCGCCGAAGCCGAGAAAGTGGCGAAGAAACTGGAAGGCCTGAAAGTTTCGGTGATCCGCAACGCTTCCGAAGGCGGACAGCTTTATGGTTCCGTAACGGCCCGCGATATCGCCGACGCGATCAACGCGACCGGCAAAGCCGAGATTTCCCGCGGCATGGTCGTGGTCAATGCCGGCTTCAAAAGCATCGGCCTGTTCGATGTTCCGGTTGTCCTGCACCCGGAAGTGAAGATCAACGTGACCATCAACATCGCCCGCAGCGAGGAAGAAGCGAAAACCCAGGCCAAGACAGGCAAAGCGGTTATCGTCGATTACAGCGGTGCTGCCGATGCCAGGGACGCCAAATCGGATCTGCTGGATGCCGACGCTCTGGCCGCCGAGTCCGCCCGTAACGCTGAGGAAGCGGAAGGCACGGCGAAGGACGCTGCGAAATCTGCCGCGAAATCCGCAAGGCGTGCCGACAAGAAAGCCGCGAAAGCGGAAGACGCTGAAGGCGAAGGCGAAGCGGCGGAAGAGTGATTTCTCCCCGTTTGAATTTACGAAAAGGCCGGTCGCAAGATCGGCTTTTTTATTTTTAGAGGTTGGGGCTGTACCAGATAACTAGCCCATATAGCGTTTAACCCATTGTTTGAGTTGAAGTAATTGAGCTTTTGGGTTGG
>CAKTCH010000052.1 GCA_934538895.1 uncultured Alphaproteobacteria bacterium | reverse complement strand
ATATGGTGGAGCCTAGCGGGATCGAACCGCTGACCTCCTGCGTGCAAGGCAGGCGCTCTCCCAGCTGAGCTAAGGCCCCAGATGGAGCGGGAGACGGGATTCGAACCCGCGACCCCCACCTTGGCAAGGTGGTGTTCTACCACTGAACTACTCCCGCTTATCCAGTTGTTTTAAAGAGAGTGAGCCATGAAGGGCTCGAACCTTCGACCCTCTGATTAAAAGTCAGATGCTCTACCAACTGAGCTACGCAACCGAACCGGTCAGACGGGTGCAAATTATGGATTTTAGGCCCCCGCGTCAAGTATTTGTTTTTACTTATGAACGATTTGTCTGGCAAAGGTTTGGGGTGGGCTTCCGGCTCCTTGAAAACCGTTAAATCAGGGCCAATTTCTGCTTCAGCAGCGCTTCTGTCGCGGGTGTCACAACTTCGCTCACATCCCCGCCCAGATGGCAGATTTCCTTGACGAAGCTGGAGGATACGAATTGCCAGCGGTCGGAGGCCATCAGGAACACAGTTTCGATGTCAGGGTCCAGCCGGGCATTCATTCCCGTCATCTGGAATTCAAATTCGAAGTCAGATACAGCGCGCAGACCCCGGAAAATACATTGCGCATTCATATCGCGGGCGAAATGTATCAGCAGGTTGCTGAAAGGGCGCACTTCGATTTCGCAATGTTTATCGGGCATGTTATCGATGTCGTTCTGCACCATGCGCACGCGTTCTTCCGTACTGAACAGCGGCGACTTGCGCGCGTTCGCCGCCACGCCGACCACCAGCTTATCAACCTGACGGCTGGCACGCATGATGATATGCAGGTGCCCCTTGGTGATGGGGTCGAAAGTGCCGGGATAAACGCCGGTACGGTGTTCTCCGCCGTGTTCTCTCATTGCGTACGCTCCTTATTCCATTCTCGTTTTCTCTGCGTCATCAAAATACTGAAAATAGCCTGAGAATCCGCTAGTACTCTTCAATATTTCAATGACAAATTCTGTCAGAGAATCCAGATAATCTTTCATGATTTATTCTTTACCTTCCCAATGATCGATCTGAGGCGGTCGTCATGAAGGTGGTCAGGATGCCAGATTGAACTGATTCTCGCGGGCGACATTGCCAAGTTCTTCCTGTACGGATTGCAGGTCGCTCAACAATGGCGGGGCGACATCGCGGAACTCTTCGATGCGGCCCGCGAATTCTTCCGCCGCCATTTGATACATCGGCACTAATTTCTCTTTCAGCACTTCCACGTCCAGCATTGCCGCCTCGCTTTTCTGTCCAATAGCGGACGCTTCACCCTTCATCGCAATCAGCAGGCGGCGGGTGATTTCCGTCATCACGGAGACGGCTTCTGCCGGGTCTTGGGGTAATATGGTCTGGGACATCTTTCTTTTCCTTACTGCACGGATGGTTCGGTTGCAGGCTCTATGACTTCGTCATCTTCACCCTCTTCTTCATCCTGAATCAGCCAGCCTACGGAGACGACGTTTTCATCTTCCGCGACCTTGAACAGGGTGACGCCCTGCGCCGAGCGGCCTGTGAAGCGTACGTCCCTGACCGGGGTGCGGATCAGCTGGCCGCCGTCGGTGACCAGCATGATCTGGTGCTCGTCGGTGACGGGGAAAGTCGCCACGACTTCAGCGCCATTTTTCTCTGTCAGGCCCATATTGGCGACGCCCTGCCCGCCGCGGCCCGATAAACGGTATTCGTAGGCGGATGTGCGTTTGCCGAAGCCCTTGACGGTGACGGTGAGCAGGAATTGTTCTTTGGCCTGCATGTCCCTGAAGCGTTCCTCGGAAAGATCAACGTCTGCGCCGTCCTCTTCCAGTTCGACGCCTTCCTCTTCGACGCCGCGCAGCTTGCTGGCCATTTTCAGGTAAGCGTTGCGTTCGTCCGGGGTGGCCTCGACATGTTTGAGGATGGACATGGAGATGACTTCATCCAGCTTGTCGGATTTATTTTTACCCTTGCCGGCTTCAGCCAGTTTTACACCGCGCACACCCGTGGATGTGCGCCCCGCGAAGACGCGAACATCGGTGACGGGGAAGCGGATCGCGCGGCCCTGCGCGGTCGCCAGCAGGACGTCTTCGTCCTCGCGGGCGATTTTGACGGAGACCAGCTTTTCGCCTTCCTCCTCCAGCTTCATGGCGATCAGGCCGTTAGAGCGGATATTTTTGAAGTCAGAGAGTTTGTTACGGCGCACGTTGCCCGTGGAAGTCGCGAACAGGATATCCATTTCATCCCAGATTTCCTCGTTCTCCGGCAGACGCAGATAGACGGAGATGTTCTCGCCTTCTTCCAGCGGCAGCAGGTTTACAAGCGCCTTTCCGCGTGCCTGCGGCGTGCCGAGCGGGATCTGCCAGACTTTCATCTTGTGCACGATGCCCTTGGAGGTAAATACCAGCAGCGGCGTATGGGTAGAAGCGACGAACAGATCGGAGACGAAGTCCTCGTCCTTGAGCGCCGTGCCGGTGCGGCCTTTGCCACCGCGTTTTTGCGCGCGGTAGGTGTCGAGCGGCACGCGTTTGACGTAGCCGCCATGGGTGATGGTCACGACCATGTCTTCGCGCTGGATCAGGTCTTCGATATCCTCTTCGAATTCGGACTCGACGATTTCGGTGCGGCGCGGCGTGGCGAAGCGGGTTTTCACTTCGATCAGTTCGTTGCGCATCAGCGTGTAGAGCTTCTCACGGCTGGCGAGGAGCGCCAGATATTCGGCGATGGCATCGGTGATTTCGCGCAGCTCGTCGCCGATCTTGTCGCGTTCAAGGCCTGTCAGACGGTGCAGGCGCAGATCGAGAATGGCTTTGGCCTGAATTTCCGACATCTGGTAGGTGCCGTCTTCGGACACGAAATATTCAGGATCGTCGATCAGCGCGATCAACGGCGCGATGTCGCCCGCGGGCCAGCGTTTTGCCAGCAATTCCTCTTTCGCGGCAGAAGGGTCTTTGGCATTACGGATCAAGGCGATGATTTCATCGATATTCGCCACCGCCACGGCCAGCCCCGCCAAGATGTGCGCACGGTCGCGGGCCTTGCCCAGTTCGAAAATCGTGCGGCGGGTGATGACTTCCTCGCGAAAGGCGATGAAGGCGGAAATGAAATCGCGCAGCACCAAAGTTTCCGGGCGGCCATGGTTCAAGGCCACCATATTGCAAGGGAACGACGTTTGCAGATAGGTATGCTTGTAAAGCTGGTTCAGCACGACGTCGGCGATGGCGCCCTTTTTCAGTTCGACAACGATGCGCACCCCGTCACGGTCGGATTCGTCGCGCACGTCGGAAATATCCTCGACGATTTTTTCGCGTGCGACTTCACCCAGACGTTCCAGCAGCTTGCCCTTGTTCACCTGATACGGAATTTCGGTGACGATAACGGCCTCGCGCTTGTCGCGGATATCTTCGAAATGCGCCTTGGCGCGGGTCATGATCGAGCCGTTGCCGGTCATATAGGCGCTGCGGATGCCGCTGCGGCCCAGTATCTGCCCGCCGGTCGGGAAGTCGGGACCGGGGATATAGGCCATCAGTTCGGCGGTATCGAGGTTCGGGTTATCAATATAGGCGCAACAGGCATCGATCACTTCGCCGAGATTGTGCGGCGGGATGTTGGTGGCCATGCCGACGGCGATACCGCCCGCACCGTTGGCGAGCAGGTTGGGGATACGCGCCGGGAGCACTTCCGGCTCAACGGAAGATTCGTCATAGGTCGGGCGCCAATTGACGGTTTCCTTGTCGATATCGTCGAGCAATGTTTCCGCAACCTTGGACAGGCGCGCTTCGGTGTAACGCATCGCCGCCGCCGGGTCGCCGTCCATGGAACCGAAGTTACCCTGACCATCGACCAGCACCACGCGCATCGAAAAGTCCTGCGCCATGCGCACCAGGGATTCATAGATCGCGGAGTCGCCGTGCGGGTGGAAGTTACCCATCACCTCACCGACGATCTTGGCGGATTTGCGGAAAGGCTTGTCCGAGGTGTAGCCACCCTGACGCATCGCATAGAGAATGCGGCGGTGAACGGGTTTCAGGCCGTCGCGCACATCGGGAAGCGCCCGGCTCACGATCACGCTCATGGCATAATCGAGATAGGATTTTTTCATTTCCTCTTCGAGGGAAATGACGGGCAGATTGCCTTCGGAGGCAGCGGAATCACTCATGCTTGGACGACCTTAAAATGGCGGAAAAATCAGCTTTTTTTCTAGCATTTTGCGGGGCATATCACAACGAATGAATGGCGGAAACAAAGGTTATTTCCGGGGATAGAAAGACACGGCGCGCCCCAGCCCTTTCCCTGCCGGGAAGAGGAAGATGAAAGCGTGCCATTTATGGTGAAGGCGTAGTTTTTTTCTGGGCTTCATAGCCCGTGCGGAGCTTCATCAGGGCCTTGTCGATTTCGCGGGAGATGCCCGGCTGGATCAACCCTTGATAAACTGGCATCTTTTCCGTGATTTTGGCGCTTTCGGGCTTGCTGTAGTAATCCAGCATGACCTGAAGCTCTTCCTTGGTGAAGGTATCGGCCAGAGCCTGCATGGATGATTTTTCCATGGCGGGAAGATCGATCGCCGCCATCATTTCCTGTCTGAATTTTTCCTTCTCGGAAAGCCCCCATTCGGTGGCCACACGCAGTAGCGTCGCTTCAATCTGACGGGAAACTGGGTTCACGACGCTGATTTTCTCCGCCAGCGCCAGACGCTCTTCCGCGCCTGCGTCCTGCGCAAAGGCAGGCGTTCCCAGAAGAATCAGCAGACACAGCGTCAATACGAAGCGCATGGCAAAAACCTTAATTTACAGGATTAGAACGGTATCTCATCTTCAAGGTCGTCAACCTTGGCGCGGCTGCCGCCGGATGAAGCCGTCATCGACGGGCCAGCATCGTAAGAAGGCATATCGTTGTCATTGAAAGCCCCCGCACCGCCACCGCTGCGGCCATCCAGCATGGTCAACTCGCCACGGAACGGGCGCAGGACTACCTCGGTCGTATATTTTTCGACACCGCTATTATCCGTCCATTTACGCGTTTCCAACTGGCCTTCGAGATATACCTTGGCACCTTTTTTCAGGTATTTTTCGCAGACGCCCACGATGTTGTCATTGAAAACGACGACGCGGTGCCATTGGGTACGCTCTTGGCGCTCGCCGGAATTCTTGTCTTTCCACGATTCAGACGTCGCCACGGAAAGGTTGCATACACGGCCACCTGACTGCATGGTACGCACGTCCGGGTCTGCGCCCAGATTGCCAATCAGAATAACTTTATTAACGCTGCCAGCCATGACGGGCTCCTTCTTCGCTTTCAACTGATTATGTGTTTGAGTGCGCCGGATTATAGAGCAGGGCCGGATTCAGGGAAAGCCCCGTATCCGCCCCCTCTTCCGTTTTCCTCATTTGTTTTTCAATCCATTGAAAAACAACCACTTTTCGTCCCCCGAAGCCTCTTACCCTTGATAGGCTACATAATTTTGTTTTAATTTGCGCTTAGACGTGTCTTAAATTACGAAAATTATACAGTGAAAAATGACAGGGAGTATGACTATGGACTTACGCAAGCAATTTGCCGAACAGGCACACCATTCCGCCTACGTGTATAACAGCTATATCCGGCAATTGGACCGCGACACGCGGATAGACCGCGCCCTCAGTAGTGCTCCTATCGCGATTACTAAGGGCCGCCGCCTGACCGATATCGTACTTGACGATATGATGGAACGTTTCACTTCCATCATGGCCGCCACGCAAAACAACAAGAACATTCCTTCTGAATTTTATCGTTACCTTTTTAAGATGAGGGTGGGTGACGATGTATCGATCCCCGATCAGGCCATCGAAGCGCATATGCACCATGAAATCAGACAACAGTACAATAACGTGCTTCCACAAACACTGCCGACATTTCTGGAGATTCTCCAGCCATACCTGACGCAGCGAGAACTAGCAGACCTTACCAACCAATGGAATGATATATTCATAAGTGTTGTGCACGTCACAGCATCGGACGAAATGTTGCGTATTCGCGGACGCAATGCTTCGATACAGAATGCCATGGTTAAAATTACAAACAACGCGATCGCTTTGAAAACCAACGGCGGCACAGGGAGAATCTTAGATCCGAAAGAAAGCGGTAACGCCGAAACTGCTGTAGTATCCAATGATGATGACGATGAAGATGACCTGCATATCATCGCCAAAAGGCTGTCCGGCATTAGAATGCCGGAAAAAGCGCGTGAGACTGTTGACAAGCTGATCAAGCATACAGTCAAGATGCCGAAACATATGAGTGAGCGACACACCAATATCAAACGTCTTGGGCTGATCGCCGATCTGCCGTGGAACATTTTCACGGAAACGACATCCGATCTAAAAGCCGCCGAAGATGTGCTGAATGCCGACCATTACGGCCTGGAGAAAGTTAAAGATCGCATTCTGCGCCATATCGCCGTACACATGCACACGGGTTCTACACAGGGCGAGATCATTTGCCTTGTCGGCCCTCCGGGTGTGGGAAAAACATCGATCGCGCAATCGGTTGCCAAAGCGCTTGGCCGCAATTATGGCCGCATTGCATTGGGCGGCGTACATGATGAATCCAAGATTCGCGGGCACAGCAGTACTTATGTCAGCGCGGAACCAGGTATCATTCTCAAGGCTATGAAGGAAGCTAAATCCAGCAACCCGCTTATCGTACTGGATGAAATAGATAAGCTGGGCCACGGCAAGAGTAATCCCGCCGATGCGTTTCTGGAAGTACTGGACCCCGAACAAAATCATTCCTTCCGCGATGATTTTGCCGGTATCGAGTACGATCTTTCAAAGACTCTCTTCTTCGCGACCGCCAACGATTTAAGCACTATTCCGGGGCCGTTGCGCGATCGGATGCAGATCATTCCTCTGCCCGGTTACCAGCCGGATGAAAAATTTGAAATCGCCACGCGCTACCTGCTGCCGAAGAAGATGCTGCAAACCGGGCTGACGACGAAAATTTTTTCGGTTGAGCCGGAAGCGATCAAAGCGCTGATCTCCGATTATACGCGCGAAGCCGGTGTCCGCAAACTCGAAGGCAAGCTGAAAGAAATCTGCACGCTGGCCGTTCTGAAGATCGTGAAAGGCCATGAGGGCCCGATCAATGTGAAGAAAGAAGACCTGAAAGAATATGTCGGGATCGCCCATGGCGGCCATGACAGGATTGCCGACGAAGATCAGATCGGCGTGGTCAACGGCCTGGCTTATTCCCCCTTAGGGGGCGGCGTATTGCCGATCGAGGTCAACCTTTTTCCTTCGCCATCCGGTTTCAGGATCACCGTCACAGGAAATCTCGGCAAGGTAATGAGCGAGTCCAGCAATGTGGCTGAATCGCTTATCAAGACCCGTGCACCGCAGCTCGGTATTGCCGATGAGAAACTGAACCGCGCCGGTCTGCATGTACACGCGCCGGACGGGGCTGTGCCCAAGGATGGCCCTTCAGCGGGGGTGGCATTTACGACGGCGCTGGTATCTTCGCTGACGGGTATACCGGTCCGCCGCGACGTGGCGATGACGGGTGAAATCAACTCGCGCGGCCAAGTCAAAGCCATAGGAGGCTTACCGGAGAAGCTGCAGGGCGCTCTGGCGGCGGGCGTGAAGAAAGTCCTGATTCCTAAAGAGAATGTCCTGCATCTGGAAGAAGTTCCGGCAAATGTTCGTGACCAATTGGAGATCGTGCCTGTCAGCACTATCGAGGACGTTCTCGAACATGCCCTGAGCGAAAGGCTGAGGCCTTTGATCAAGAAGCCGGGAATCATACTGCTGAGTGACGACTGGGAAACCGTACAAAGAAAAATTGATAGCGCCGGCAACGACAATGCACCGAAACTTCCACGCCAGCCCGCCGGCCCGCGCCGCCGCACACCGGGCGATTGCACGCCTTAAGGTGATATGTTTTTGCAAACAACCCCTCCCCGGTGGAGGGGTTGTTTTTTTATAAGATAAAGCTCTAGCCAAACGCTGGGGAAATCACATATATATGTGATTGCAGGAACCTATGGGGAACGGCATATGTTAAAAAATATCTCCGTCCGCGGCGCGCGCGAACATAACCTTAAGAATGTAAATATCGATATGCCCCGGGATCAGTTGATCGTGCTGACGGGGCTGTCGGGTTCGGGTAAGTCGTCCCTTGCCTTCGATACGATTTATGCCGAAGGGCAGCGCCGCTATGTCGAGAGTCTGTCCGCCTATGCGCGCCAGTTCCTGCAATTGATGCAGAAGCCGGATGTGGATTCCATCGAGGGGCTGTCCCCCGCCATATCCATCGAGCAGAAGACGACCAGCCGCAACCCGCGTTCGACCGTGGGTACAGTGACGGAAATTCACGATTATATGCGCCTGTTGTGGGCGCGGGTGGGCGTGCCTTACTCCCCCGCCACAGGGCTGCCGATCGAAAGCCAGTCGGTGACGCAGATGGTCGATCGCATTACGGCCATGGGCAAGGATACGCG
>CAKTCH010000051.1 GCA_934538895.1 uncultured Alphaproteobacteria bacterium | reverse complement strand
CTCTAATTCTGTCACAAATGAACACAGCATGGATTCCCGCCTACGCGGGAATGACACAGGGAAATTACTAGATAACGTAAACTCCCCCGCCGACATGCGCGGCCTTAGCGACGAACAACTCAAACAACTGTCCGATGAAGTGCGCGCGCAAACCATCGAGGCCGTATCACAAACCGGCGGGCATCTGGGCGCA
Source organism: uncultured Alphaproteobacteria bacterium (assembly GCA_934538895.1). Classification (GTDB taxonomy): domain Bacteria; phylum Pseudomonadota; class Alphaproteobacteria; order Micavibrionales; family Micavibrionaceae; genus Micavibrio_C. Next base: position 8,277 of record CAKTCH010000051.1, on the reverse strand, counting down.
GGGCTGGGGGTTGTCGAGCTGACCGTGGCCATCCATGCCGTCTTCAACACGCCGGAAGACAAGCTGATCTGGGATGTCGGCCATCAATGCTATCCGCATAAAATCCTCACAGGTCGGCGCGACCGCATCACCACGTTGCGGCAGGGGGGCGGCCTTTCCGGTTTCACCAAGCGCGCAGAATCTGAATATGATCCGTTCGGCGCGGCTCACAGCAGCACATCCATCTCGGCGGGCCTCGGCATGGCTGTCGCGCGTGACCTTGCCCGTAAAGGTAACAATGTCATTGCCGTCATAGGCGATGGCTCGATGAGCGCGGGCATGGCATATGAAGCCATGAACAATGCGGGCGCGATGAAAAGCCGCTTGCTGGTGATCCTGAACGACAATGAAATGTCGATCGACCCGCCCGTGGGCGCGCTCAGTAAATATCTCACGCGCCTTGTATCCTCGAATAAATACATGGGCGCGCGCGAGGCGGGCAAGAAAGTCGTCGGCATCCTGCCGCCCCCCTTGCGCCACGCGGTAAAACGCGCCGAAGAATCCGCCCGTACCGCCATGGGTGTCGGATCGTTGTTTGAAGAACTCGGCTTCTATTACATCGGCCCGATCGACGGCCACAACATGGACCAGTTGCTGCCCGTCCTGCGCAATATCCGCGACAGCGACCACTGCCCGGTGCTGCTGCATATCATCACCAAAAAGGGCAAGGGCTACGCGCCCGCCGAAAGCTCCGCCGATAAAATGCACGGCGTGGTTAAATTCGACGTAGTGACAGGCAATCAGCACAAGGTAAAATCGAATATCCCGACCTACACCAAGGTTTTCGCCCAAAGCCTGATCGCGGAAGCGCGCAAGGATGGCCGGATCGTCGGCGTCACCGCCGCCATGCCGTCCGGCACCGGCCTCGATCTGTTCGGTTACGAATTTCCGGACCGCATGTTCGATGTCGGCATCGCCGAACAGCACGCCGTGACATTCGCCGCCGGGATGGCCGCCGAAGGCTATAAACCGTTCTGCGCCATCTACTCGACATTCCTGCAACGCGGATACGACCAGGTGGTGCATGACGTTTGCATCCAGAACCTGCCCGTGCGATTCGCGATCGATCGCGCGGGGCTTGTCGGCGCCGACGGCGCCACACATGCGGGCGCGTTCGATACCGTTTACCTCGGCTGCCTGCCGAATATGGTGTTAATGGCGGCTGCTGACGAGGCAGAACTGGCACACATGGTCGCCACCGCTGCCGCCTATAACGACGGACCGATCGCTTTCCGTTACCCGCGCGGCGAAGGCGTGGGCGCCGATATGCCCGCGGAAGGCGCAATCTTGCCGATCGGCAAAGGCCGCATTCTGCGCGAAGGCACGGATATCGCCCTGCTATCCTACGGCACGCGTTTGCAGGAATGCCTGAAAGCCGCCGATCTGCTGACGGGAAAGGGCCTGTCCGTCACCGTGGCCGATGCCCGCTTCGCCAAACCGCTGGATGAAGAACTGATTACAAAACTGGCCCGTAACCACAAAGCCCTTGTCACGATTGAGGAAGGCGCGCGCGGCGGTTTCGGCAGTTTCGCCCTTGATTTCCTCAACCGCAGCGGCCATCTCGATGGCGGACGACTGAAAGTGCGTACGATGACCTTACCCGACATTTTCCAGGATCAGGACAGCCCCGACAAACAGTACGCGCAAGCCGCCCTACAGGCTTCCGACATTGCCGACACCGCTGGCGGACTGGTCTGATGAGCCTGCCGCGCCCAACCATCGTTCTTTTCGACATGGATGGCACAACAGTCCGCCACATCCATCCGAAGCTGCTGCAAATCCTCGAAGCGCTCGACGATGCCAGCCACAAGGCCGCGAAATATTTTTCAAAATTGCTGAAGCATGAAATCAACACGCCGCCACGGGTGGAAATTCGCGATGGCAAGCGCCCGAAACTGCTGGTCCATCGCGCCATGCACAAATTCCGCCGCAAGGAAGTCGGCGAAATCGTCGAGCCCTGCCCCGGCATTTACGATGTACTGGAATTCCTGCAAGCGCAGAACGTGCAAATGGGCATCGTCAGCAACGGCCTGGGCAAGGGTTACGGCCACGATATCCTAAAGACATTTGATCTGGAGCGCTTCTTCTCCGTCACGATCTTCCGCGAGGACATCACCCGCTCGAAACCCTACCCCGATCCATTATTACAGGCCCTGAACGGGCTGCCGCGCCTGCCCGCAAAGGATGACGTCATCTGGTATATCGGCGACCGCCGCAAGGATGTGCAGGCCGCCCTCGCCGCGCGCACACATTTACCCTGCCCCGTAATTCCGCTGGCCTATGGCTTGAACGCCGCCATTGCCGTGCTGGAAAACAATGTCGGCAACGACAATATCATCATGGCATGGCCCGACCTGATGCCACGCCTGCGCCAAAGCCTGCGCGCAATCCATTAAAATCCAGATTTATTCGATCGCCAGCGGCTCCCGCGCCATGAAGCGGGCATTATGATATTCCGACAGCATCGGCTCCAGGAATGCGCCTAAAGCCGCCTGCGCCGCCAACCCTGCCCCCAGATGAGACTGCTTTTCCAAAAACGCGGACAGAACCTCAAGAGCCGTTTTCTGCTTCGGCAGTTCGACGATCACGGTATCGCGCCGCCCCTTGTGACCGATGGATGTAGCAGCGTAATCAAGCGCCTCGTTCAATCCACCGAGTTCATCGACCAGCCCCACTTTAAGCGCGCGTTCCCCCGTCCATACGCGGCCACGGGCTACTTCATCGACGCGCTCCTTCGAAAGCCCGCGCCCTTCGGCCACGCGGCTGATGAAAGCATCGTATATGTTATCCATGACAGCGTTCATGCGGGCGCGGCCCTCGGCACTGTAACCTTCATTGGTGGACATCATGCTGGAATTATCGCCGATATGCACATTGTCCCAGTTCACACCCATCTTCTTCCATAGCGCCTCCAGCACGAATTTACCGCCCGCGACGCCGATGGAACCGGTAATCGTCCCCGGCAGCGCATAGATACGGTCAGCAGGCGCCGCAATCCAGTAACCGCCCGAGGCCGCCGTTCCCCCCATCGAAACGACGATCATCACGCCATCCTCTTTAGCCTTCAGCAAAGCGCGGCGGATAGTTTCCGAAGCGGTCGGGGAACCGCCGGGGCTGTCGATCCGCAAAACGATCGCCTTGATATGCTTGTCACGCGCGGACTGCTCGATCACCTTGGCGATATCTTCGGCGCTGGCCACATCACCGCCATATAAAGACGCCTGGGAATGCACCATGTCGGAATCGCTGACGATCGTACCTACCGCATAAACCAGCGCGATCTCCGCCTTCTGTCCCGGCAGTTTCTCTGCCAGCACGGAACGCGCTTCGCTCATATAGCGCGTCAGGCGCACGAATTTCATCGCTTTGACATCTTCCGTACCGGCGACATCCATGCGGATCTCTTTCTTCAACACATCGAAATAATCGAGACGATCCACCAGCCGGGCCGCCAGCGCTTCCTGATCGGTGAACATGCCCTGATCCACCTGACGGCGCATTTCCGTGGCCGTCATCTGGCGGTCGGCGGCGATGCCGGCGATCAGTTGCCCGCCGACATCGTCCAGCATTTGCGTAACAGAAACGCGGGAGGTTTCCGGCATCTTGCGTTCGGCGAAACTGCTGAATACATCCTTGAATTCCTTGCGCGCAAAAAATTGCGGTTCGATGCCCAGCTTGTCCAGCAGGTCACGCGCATAGGGAAGTTCGGCGCGCAAACCCGGAATGGAAAGCGTGCCGACAGGCTGCATCCATATTTCGTCGGTTGCCGAGGCCAGGAAATAGGATTTCAGGCCCTCATCCATGGACTCCGCATAAAACCATGTATGCTTGCCGCTGGCCCGAAAACGCCTGACCGCATCGCGCAATTCTTGCAGTTGCGCCAGCGTCAGCGAACCGCCACGCGCTTCTATCATCAAACCTTTCACGCGGGAATCCGTCTGCGCGTGATCGATAGCGTCGATATAGTGACGAAAATTGGGCTTATCCAACCCAAAACCGTAGGGTGAAGAACGCGCGTAATCGGAAAAATTACCCTCCACCGGCAGATAGAGCACCATCTTGTCCGGCAAGGCCGCCGTTTCATCGGAAAGCATCGCCCCGATTACGGCGCTCACCACCATGGATATCAGGAACATCGCGCCGATAAACAGGCAAAGGCGCCTGAGGCTGCGCCAGAAAAACCCGCCCGCCCTGCGCAGGAAAGACTTGCGGGGCGCTGGCGGCGCCTTGCGGGGCACGGAAAACAGGGAACGCGATCTGAAAGCGGAAGGACGCGGCATTATCTAAACCCCACAATTAAGCAATCGTATTTACAGGCATTGAGCCTTATGACGCAGCCAGTGATCGGCCAGCACGCAGGCCATCATCGCCTCGGCCACCGGCGTGCCACGAATACCAACGCAGGGATCATGGCGGCCCTTGGTCGCGATCTCGGTTTCATGACCCTGCTTATCGATGGTCTGCACAGGCGTTAATATAGAACTGGTCGGCTTGAAGGCCATACGCACGATAATATCCTGCCCCGTCGATATGCCGCCCAGAATACCGCCCGCGTGATTGGTCAGGAACTGCGGCTGGCCGTCGGCGCCCGTGCGTATCCGGTCGGCATTCTGTTCGCCGCCCCACGCCACGCATTCGAAACCCGCCCCTATTTCCACGCCCTTCACCGCATTGATCGACATCATGGCCTTCGCAAGATCGGCATCGAGTTTATCATAGACAGGCGCGCCCCAGCCGGCAGGCACGCCGCTGGCGTGAACCTCCACCACCGCCCCCGCGCTGGAACCAGCCTTGCGCCGCTCGTCGAGGAAAAACGCCCACTCATCGACGATCCCCTTGTCCGGTGACCAGAACGGGTTCTGCGCGACCTGATCCCAGTCCCAGTTGTCGCGGTTGATCTTGTGAGGGCCGATCTGCACCACCGCGCCGCGAATGGTGACGCCCTCCAGAATTTTACGCGCGATCGCGCCCGCCGCCACGCGCATCGCCGTTTCGCGTGCCGACGACCGCCCGCCGCCGCGATAATCACGAATGCCGTATTTGGCGTCATACGTATAGTCCGCGTGCGCGGGCCGGTATTTATCCTTGATGTCGCCATAGTCTTTCGAACGCGCATCCTCGTTCTCGATCATAAGCCCGATCGGCGTCCCGGTCGTTTGCCCGTCGAAAACGCCCGACAGGATTTTAACCCTGTCCGGTTCCTGCCGCTGCGTCGCGAAACGGTTCTGCCCCGGCTTGCGCTTGTCGAGCCAGACCTGAATATCGTCCTCGCTCAAACCTATGCGCGGCGGCACGCCATCGACGATACAGCCGATGGCCGGACCATGGCTTTCGCCGAAGGTTTGATACTGAAACAATGTGCCGAAGCGATTTCCTGACATGCCGCAAGCCTATCACAATTACAAGGAGAATATGAGGCATCTGGGAACGCCTGAGCTTATGAATAATAAACTAGAGTGCCGACGGCACAAGGGCAAAATCCTCGTCCTCGCCGAACGGCTCAACCTTTTTTTTCAGCGCATCGAATGTATGACGTTCGATTAATAGGTGCTCCCCGCCCAAATTCCTGTTCCGGGCGTCAACCCGCGCCCATGCCGTTTCTTCATCGCAAACCACCAGATACATCCGGCAATCATAACCGGCAACCTTGCCGCGCGCTTCATCGCGATCCGCACGCCGCCAGAATCCGAAATCAAGAACGACATCGCGCCCGAGAGACAGCGCCAGCAGCGCGTCCTCCCAGATCATCCTCGATATTTCCGCGTGATATTCGTGAAATTTATCAGCGGGCGGATTGTGCCCGTAATGGCGCACCATCCACTCGTCATGGGTGAAGCGCACAGCTCCCCTCTCTTCTTCCAATTGCCGGGCGAAGGTGGTCTTGCCGCTGCCGATATAACCGCAGATCAGATGGGCCGTAGGCATGAGACGGGGTCAGGCCGCTTTTTCGTCGCCCTTCGGCGCGATCGACTGCAACAACTCAGCGGTTTCGGCAGCGCTGTCAACTGCCGCCATGCCGATGATATTATAACCGGCATCGACATGCATGACCTCGCCCGTAACGCCGCTGCCCAGGTCGGACAACAGGAACAAGCCGGAATTGCCGACGTCTTCAATCGTGACGTTACGGCGCAACGGCGCGTTCAGTTCGTTCCATTTCAGGATGAAGCGGAAATCGCCGATACCGCTGGCGGCCAGCGTCTTGATCGGGCCCGCGGAGATCGCGTTGACGCGTACATTCTTCGAACCGAGATCAGCCGCCAGATAGCGCACAGACGCTTCCAGACCGGCCTTGGCCACGCCCATCACGTTGTAATGCGGCATTACGCGTTCCGCGCCGTAGTAAGTGAGCGTCAGCAGGCTGCCGCCCTCCGTCATCAATTTCATCGCGCGCTGGCATACGGCGGTGAAGGAATAGATGGAAATATCCATCGTGCGCTGGAAATTCGCGCGGGTCGTATTCACATACAAGCCATCAAGTTCGTTTTTGTCCGAAAACGCGATTGCGTGCACGACGAAGTCAATTCTGCCCCATTCCTTTTCGAGTGTCTGGAACACTTCGTCCAGCGCGGCGTCATCCGTCACGTCGCAGGGCAGGACCACCCGTGAGTCGATGCTTTCCGCCAGCGGACGCACACGCTTCTCCAGCGCCTCGCCCTGAAACGTAAAAGCCAGTTCGGCGCCCTGATCGGCAACCGCCTTGGCGATACCCCAGGCTATCGAGCGGTCGTTCGCCACCCCCATGATCAAACCGCGTTTACCTGCCATCAGTTTTTGATTGTCGCTCATATCGTCCAAGCTTCCCTGCCGCATCAGGCGGCGTTACGTAAAATATTACGGTAAATCTCATGGCATCCTACACATTTATGGCATTTCGTCCAGCGCTTTGACGGACTTGACGCCCCGGCTTGAGGAAAAATTAACCGGACGCTGTTAGAGTGACATCATGAAAAAAGTGATAATTTCCAACAGGATTACTGCATTTGCCACCGTAGCGCGCCGGAGATACCATGTCCCTCCAGCTTGATGCCGTAGCGCAGTTATGCCAGCAAATCTCGAAACAGGTACGGGAAAACTATAAATCCCTGACCGTGCACTTCGTCGTGCACCACAACGGTCACCGTAACGAGGCACTGGGCGTCGCCGCACAGGAAATCATTCGCCACCCGGCGGCGGAAACAGCCATGCGATTGATGCAAAAACCGCGTCTCAATGAAGAATCCGCGCTTTTAGGCACTGCCGTCGCCAAAAAGAACATGTTCATGGGCCTGGCCTGGCGCGACCATCTGCTGGCGCTATGCACCATGAATATCGACCACCTGAAAAATATGAAGGAAGCGCGTGCGCAGGCATGGCACCTGACATGGCACGCGCTGGATGCCTATAACTATAACGGCACGCCGGACAACGGCAGCCTCGTCAAGGATATTATCATACGGCGCCGCAGCGCCATGGAAATGGCGCGCGCCCATTTGCAGGCCGATACTTTCAGCGTGTTGATGTGCGCTTTGAACGGCGACCGCGATGCCATCAGAAATACCGGCATCCTGCGCGCGATGAACGCCCTGACCGCTCGTTCGGCCCATATGCCGGAATTTTATCCTTATGCCATCGCCATGGAAGCAACGGAATTCGCCTGCCGGGAACTCGGCAGGAAGCCACCCTCGCGCCGCATGATGATTCCGGCGGCCCTGAAAATCGCCCGCACCATCGATCGCGCCATAGACCATGACACGCTGATGAACTGGTTCTCGTTCTGCGAGCCGGCGCAGGACATGGCATGGCGCGGTTTCAGCAAGGAAGATATCCTGAGCGCCGCCATCAACACCAGCCCCGACATGTTCGTGCGCAGCACCGGCCATATGATGAGGGAAATGATCGCCGTCGAGCCTTCGTCTTTCCTTGATATCACCGACCAATACAGCCCCTATGCCGACGATGCGATCAATGAAAAACTTCATGAGAAACTGATCGAGCAGATATTCGAGGATATTATCGCCAAGGGCCTGTCGCAGCATAATCCGGACCCGTTCATCAAGCTGGCAAACAAACAGAACGAAGAGCTGAGCGAGGGCCGCATGATGGGCTGGTGTGCGTCCGGCCTTCAGGCCGCCGCCCGCATTCTTGAGAGCAGCGCCCATAACGGCAAGCAAACCGAACAACTGGTCCGCCGCGAATTCCACGACGGGCGCAACAAGCCCGACTGGGACACGCTGCAAAATCTGGGCAACCGTATAG
>CAKTCH010000050.1 GCA_934538895.1 uncultured Alphaproteobacteria bacterium | reverse complement strand
AGGCATCGCAACGCGGTAAGTAAGCTCGTGCCGAAAATTATGCCCTTTTTTGATTAACTATCAGGGCATAAAGACGTTGTAACCTTGCTTTGTTATTATACGCAGCGAAGCGATCCGGTAGCCATCGGCAAAAACGGGATTGTTTCGCCTCTGCGTTCCCCCTCGATCATGAGGAATAATTCCGGAATTTTCGGTATTATGAACGCCATCTATTTTTCAGATGGCGCTTATGAAGGTTTTACACAGGATATCAGCCCCCTGAATGTCATGCGCCTGATGATGAACCATTATTTTGCCACAGATATGCCGTTGGTTGAGAACCGCAGCTGGTTTTCCAACTGGCGGCAACCTTACAGGTTCATAGAGGTGAAACCTCCCGGGCAGCCCTGAGGCCGCCATAGCATACAGGCAAGGAGAAACACATGAATTTTCTGGCTGTTTCGTTACTTTCAATAGCGCTGATCGCCGGGGCCGCGTTCCCCGCGCAGGCGCAAAGCGAGAAGGTGACTCCCCCCGATCAGGCCAGCGTGCAGCTTTCCTTCGCGCCGCTGGTCAAGAAAGTGGCGCCGGCGGTGGTCAATATCTATACCACGCGCACCATCGCGCCGCGCTATATCCATCCTTTCATGGACGACCCGTTCTTCAACCGGTTCTTCGGCAATATGCCGGGCTATGGCGGCAACGGGCTGGCGCGCCGCAAGGTCGAAGGGGCGCTGGGCTCGGGCGTCATCGTCAGCGCCAACGGCCTGGTGGTCACCAACACGCATGTGGTCAAGGGCGCGGAAGAGATCAAGATCGTGCTGGCCGATGGCCGTGAATTCCCGGCCCGCATATCGTTACAGGATGAGGCGTCGGATGTGGCGCTGCTGCGCGTGGACGCAGGGCGGGAGTTGCTGCCTTACGCCGAAATGAAACCGAGTGAATCGCTTGAGGTCGGCGATCTGGTGCTGGCCATCGGCAACCCGTTCGGCGTCGGCCAGACGGTCACCAGCGGTATCGTTTCGGGGCTGGCGCGTTCGAGCCTGAACATCAGCGATTATAACTTCTTCATCCAGACCGATGCCGCCATCAACCCCGGCAATTCCGGCGGGCCGCTGGTGGCGATGGACGGCGGCGTGGTCGGCATCAATACCGCGATCTTCTCGAAATCGGGCGGGTCGGTCGGGATCGGTTTCGCGATTCCCTCTGAAATGGTGGAATCGGTGATCGCCGCTGAGAATGGCGGCGATCCCGGCCAGAAAAAAATGGTGGTGCGCCCGTGGCTCGGCGTGACCTCGCAAACCGTGACGGCGGAGATTGCCGAAAGTCTGGGCATGAAGATTCCACGCGGCACGTTGATATCCGGCCTGCACAAGGAAAGCCCGCTCGCCGGGGCCGGGGTCAGGGTGGGTGATGTTCTGGTATCGCTGAACGGCCATGAAATCCGCGATCCGGCGGAAATGAAATTCCGCATGGCCACCGTGAAACTGGGCGATCAGGCGAAGATCGGTTACATGCGCCAGGGCGCGGTGCAGGAAGCCGAAATCGTCGCCATGGCCCCGCCGGAACAGCCGCCCCGCGACGAACACACACCGGAGACGGGCTTTTTCGCCGGCGTGACGATCGCCAATGTCAACCCCGCCGTGGCTTATGAACTGGGTATCGAAGCGCAGGACGCCAGAGGCGTGGTTGTGGTGGGTACCGAAGGCCAGAGTTACGGCGCCCGCATCTTCCGCAAGGGCGATATCATCATGAGCGTCAACAAGCGCGATATCGCCGATACCGAAAGCTTCCGCAAGATGCTGATGCTGCGCATGGCGCTGGTCAATATCGTCGTCAACCGCGGCGGCAATATCCAGCAGATCGCGATTCGGTAATCAGTAATCAGTGATCGGTAATCGGTAATCGGATATTGTGATTACCGATCACTGATTACTGATTACTGATAACCGATCACCGGCAACAGCCTCCTTGCTCGCGTTCATGGATTGTTCTATATACATGCCATGTCTGACCTTTTCGCCGATGACCTTCCTGAAGACGATATGCCGCGTCCGCTGGCGGATCGGTTGCGTCCGCGCGCGATCGGCGATGTGGTGGGGCAGGACCACCTGACGAAAGGGGCGGGTGCATTGTGCCGCATGGCCGGGAACCGCAAGGTGTCGTCGATGATCCTGTGGGGGCCGCCGGGCTGCGGCAAGACCACGCTGGCGCGGATCATGGCGGAACATACCGACCTGCATTTCGAGCAGATCTCGGCGATTTTCTCCGGTGTCGCCGATCTCAAGAAAGTATTCGAAAGCGCGCGCCTGCGCCGCCGTCAGGGGCGCGGCACGCTGCTGTTCGCCGATGAAATCCACCGCTTTAATAAATCGCAGCAGGATGCGTTTCTGCCCGTGGTCGAGGACGGCACGATCATCCTGATCGGTGCGACGACCGAGAATCCTTCGTTCGAACTGAACGCGGCGCTGATGTCGCGCTGTCAGGTGATGGTGCTCAAGCGCCTCGATGACGCGGCCATCGAGATTTTGCTGCAACGGGCCGAGGACGAAACGGGCAAGACGTTGCCGCTGACCGGGGAAGCGCGCGAGTCTCTGAAAGCGATGGCCGACGGCGACGGGCGCTATGCGCTGACCATGGCGGAAGCGGTTCTGGCGCAGGATGATGTACTGGATACCGCCGCTTTAAGCGAACTGGTCAATCGCCGCGCGCCGCTCTACGACAAGAAGGACGACGGGCATTATAATCTGATCTCGGCGCTGCATAAAGCGGTGCGCGGGTCCGACGTCGATGCCGCGCTTTACTGGTTTTGCCGCATGTTGAACGGCGGCGAGGACCCGCGCTTTATCGCCCGGCGCATCGTGCGCATGGCGGTCGAGGATATCGGCATGGCCGACCCGCAGGCGCTGACCGTGACGTTGCAGGCGTGGGAGACTTATGAGCGGCTGGGCAGCCCGGAAGGGGAACTGGCGCTGGCGCAGGGCTTGGCCTATGTGGCGACCGCGCCGAAATCGAACGCTGTTTACATGGCGTATAACGAGGCCAAACGCGCCGCCGCCGAAACCGGATCGCTGATGCCGCCCGCACATATCCTGAACGCGCCGACCAGGCTGATGAAAGAGATCGGCTACGGCAAGGATTACAATTACGACCATGACACGCCCGAAGGATTTTCGGGGCAGGACTACTTCCCCGAAGCCATGGGCCGCCGCCGGTTCTACCGCCCGGTCGAACGCGGCTTTGAGCGCGAGATTCAAAAGCGCCTCGATTACTGGCACAAGCTGCGCGAGAAAAAGAATGGTCAGGGCTGAAAATCTTCTACCTGTCATCCCGAGGGTTTTAACCCGAGGGATCTCCTCTTGGGCACAAGTGAGATCCCTCGCTTGCGCTCGGGATGACAAGAGCGCGGGAGGTATGGCACGCAACATTACAAAACACCTTCCCCCCTTCACGGCGTACATATGCTCATAAAATGGAAACAAATTGTAAAGCCATGAATTCTTTCCCGCGCAAGCCGTTCTATCTCGTCCGCCACGGCGAAAGTTTCGCCAATCGTTTCGAATATCCTTCGGGGCGGATGGATACGCGGCTGACGAAGCGGGGGTGGGCGCAGGCGCGGGAAGCGGCGTCGATTGCCGCGAGGCTCGATGAAAAACCCGCCGTGATGGTGGCCAGCGCGCTGGTGCGCGCCCGCGAAACCGCCCGGCTGATCCATGCGCGGATAGCCGCGGATTCCGGAATCACACTGAAGATCGACCGCCATCTGGGCGAACAGTTTTACGGCGGCTATCAGGGCGTTTCCAAGCAACGCATCCGCGAACAGCACGGCCATGAGATCTGGTGGCTGAAGCCGCTGGACGGCGAGGGGATGCCCACTTTTTCCCGCCGCGTCATGGGGGCGATGGGCAAATGGCTGAATCGTTACGACCTGCCGATGTTCGTGGCCCATGGCGGCCTTTACACCGCTTTCGGGCACAGCTTCGGCCATAATATCCGCGGGATTCCCAATGCCAGCGTCTTCCGTTTCGAGCCGGAGGGTAAGAAAGGCTGGAATCTGTACTGGATAGAAAACAAGGGCGGGCATAATGAAACTGCATTATACTGCCGCCTGTGAAGATACTTTCGGAAAGGATGGGTAAATCATGATGCCGTGGATCGCTGTAGCAGCCGGCGGCGCTGTGGGGGCAACACTGCGCCACGCGGTCAACCAGCTGGCATTGCATGTGCTGGGTGCCGGTTTTCCGTGGGGGACGCTGACGATCAATATCCTGGGGTCGTTCGTGATGGGCGCGCTGGCGGGTGCTTTCGCGCTGTTCTGGGACGCGTCGCAGACCGTGCGCCTGTTTCTGGCGGTGGGCGTCGTGGGCGGGTTTACGACGTTTTCGGCTTTCTCGCTCGATGCCGTCTTGCTGTTCCAGAAGGGGCAAACGGGCGAGGCCGTGCTTTATGTACTGGCGTCCGTGCTCCTCTCGCTCGGCGCTTTGTGCGCGGGCATGATATTGATAAGGATGATTCCGGTATGAATGACGTGCAGCAACTGACGGTAGCCGACGACGATGACGGGCAGCGCCTCGACCGCTGGCTGAAGAAAGCCATGCCCGGCGTGCCTTATGCGCTGATCCAGAAAATGATGCGCACCGGGCAGGTGCGCGTGGACGGCAAACGCGCCCGGGCGGAAACCCGCCTCGAATCGGGCCAGACCGTGCGCGTCCCTCCGTTCGATGTGAAGACGGGCGACAAAACCGGCAACCATTTCACCCCGGATGAGGGCGACCGCAAATTCCTCGAAGATATGATTATTTACGACGACGGCGATCTGGTGGCGCTGAACAAGCCTTACGGGCTGGCGGTGCAGGGCGGCTCGGGCATCCGCCGCCATATCGACGGCCTGCTGGAACTGATGACGAGTAAGAAGGGCGTGAAGCCGCGCCTCGTGCATCGCCTCGACCGCGATACCTCGGGCGTGCTGCTGGTGGCGCGCAGCCTGAAGATGGCGCAGGCCATGGGCGGGATGTTCTCGGGCCGGGATATCCGCAAATATTACTGGGCGCTGACCGTGCCGGTGCCGGAAGTGGCGGACGGCACCATCCGCATGGCGCTGAATAAAGGCGAGGGCCGTTTCAAGGACATGATGGTGGTGGACGAGATCGACGGCAAGAAAGCCTCGACGGAGTTCCGCATTCTCGACCGCGCCGGGCGCAAGGCCGCGTTCGTGGCGTTCTGGCCGCGCACCGGGCGCACCCACCAGATCAGGGTCCACGCGGCCTCCGGCCTCGGCTGCCCGATTTACGGCGACGAAAAATATGGCGGCGATGTGCCGGACCTTGACGATTTGCAGATCTCGGGCCGTTTGCACCTCCACGCCCGCCGCGTTATCTTCCCGCACCCGCTGACCGGCAAGCCGGTCGACATCACCGCGCCGCTGCCGGACGATATGCGCAAAAGCTGGAAAGCCTTTAACTTCGATTATAATCGCAAGGACGATCCGTTTTCCGATATCGAGCTTTAGGCCTTTATAGCCCGCGCGGGCGCGTCTATAATGGACCGGTCTTGCAAGAGGATGTGCCCCATGCGTGTTTCTTCGTTGATTTATGCGATTCTGGGTGTCGGCGCGCTGGCGCTGGCAGGCGTTCTCATTTTTCATATGCAGAAAGAGCGCGGGGACTCCGGCGCGCTGGCGCTGTTTGTCGCCGCCTGCGTCGATCCCGTGCTGGCGGGCAAGGATGACGTGGGGGAAGCCTGCCGCAGCCTTCAGGCGATCAGGGAAACTTATAATGTCGATATCAAGGCCCATATCGACGCCCGCCACGCGCTGATGAAACGGACTGCCCGCCGTATCGCCGGCGGCGAATTACGGAAGCCCCAGGATTACGAGCGCTGTATCGCCCGCGATGAATGTGCCGAGGTGCCGCTGCTGCCCGCCGGTGTCGATCCGGAAAAAATGACCGCCGAAGAGCGCGCCGTCAGTGAAATATTCTGGGATCTGGCCGAGCAGGAAAAAATGACGAAGCCTGTTTGCGGCATGATGCCGGAATGCCAGGCGATGACGAAATTAAAAGTGATCGATTACGGTTTCTAAGAAGGGAATTTCCCGGGGGCGGCTTTCCATGGTTCTGTTTTATGATAACGAGGTAAAGAAAGCGCCGCCCACGGGCTGGCGTAAATATGTACGCCGTTTCTTCAAGGTCGCTTTCGTTCTGACGTTGCTGCTGTTTGCCGCCCTGTGGGCGCTCTCCGCCGTCGGCGGCAACAGCAAGGCCCTGCGCCTAGGCATTCAGGATTATCTGACCGATGCCACCGGCTATCTTGCGCAGATGGACCGGCTGGAGAGCATGAAATTCTTTCCGGTGACGCATATCCAGTTCGGCAATCTCACCCTTCATGAACCGGTCCGGAAGGAAATGACGGACGCCGAGCGCGACGCCGAAGACCAGCACCGCAGGGATGCGGGCGAAATGCCGCAGCCCAAGGGCATCAGCGATTTTTACGATCCCGGCGCGGTGGTGGCCAGCGTCGGCGTCGCCGACCTGCGGATGAATTTCTGGGATATATTCCTTTCCCGCCGCCGTTTTTATGTGCTGGACGTCAGGGACATAAAAATCGGCGAAGGCATATGGCTGCCGCGCGCCGTGCATGTCAAATCGCTGAAAGCCGGGCCGGACGACGGGACGCTGGCGATTACGGCGCAGGGTGTTTACGGCCCGCATGAATTCGCTATCCGTGTTGGCACCGTGCAGAAAGTGCCCGGCCTGTATGAAATTCCCGACCGGGCGCCTTTCCGCCTGCGGACAGGGCCGCTCAGCATGGAGGGCACGCTGGATTCCACGCCGGGCCGGGCCGCCCGCGCGGAGATCGACGCCATGGAGATCGGCGGTCATCACTTCACCGGCAACCTGACGATGGAGGAACGCCGCAAGCGCACGCATGTGACGTTCGAACTGAAAACCGGCAACAGCCATATCGAGGCCGCCCTTGACGTGAGAAACAGGGATATCACGGGCACGATAACCGCCGTGGCGCTGGATATCGACGATATCGCGACGATCCGTCAGGCTTATGGCGGCATAATGACGCTCTGGGGCGCAATGCGCGACGATCGCGTCGTCTTCGGCAGGCATAATATGGATGTAAAGCTGGTGGTGGAAAAACTGACGAACGGCACCGGCGGCTGGGGCGAGGTCAAGGCGGATATGAAGCTGCAACCCTACCGCCTGCAACTTGAGAATATCCGGGGGCTGGTGAATGGCGGCGCGTTGAAAGGCGGGTTCTCGATCGATGCCACCGCCGCGGGCGACGCGCAACTGAAAGCGGAGATGCAATTGCGGGGCTGGGACTATGCGCGCGACTCCGCCGCCGTGACGGCGCAGGCCGATGCGTACCTGACCCTGACCGGTGCGGGCAAGACGTTCGCGGCGCTGGAACGGAACCTGAAAGGCGCGCTGGTCGTTATCGGTGGCGAAGGCAACCTGACGCGCGACACCGCGCTTTATGGCGGCGGCACGATGATGAAGGCCATGCTGCCGGAACGTGAGGGCGGCGAACCGCTGGAAATGAATTGCATGATGGCCGATTTTGACATTGACGGCCCCACGGCCCGCGCGCGGACGCTCTTCATGGATATGTCCGGCCTGACGATCGCGGGTACGGGCACGCTGGATATTCTCGCCCGCACGCTGGACCTGAAACTGACGCCGGATTCCGCAACGCCGGGCCGTCGCGCCGTGCGCGTGAAAGGGCATATGGAAGCGCCGGAAATTACTGCGGAAGGCGCGGCACGGGATAAGAAAAACAGCGTCATGCCGGGTACGCTCGAATCCGCCTCTCTGGCGATCGGCTTTAAGGATCTGGATCTGGGCGGATCGCATCCCTGCCGCGCCTATCTCAAGCAACCGTAACGAAACCGGGCCATGAAAAAATTTTACACGAACGCGGCGGTAACGATGACGGACGGCGGCTGGGTCGTCGCGCTGGACGGCAAGCCCGTGCGCACCCCCGGTGGCCAGCCGCTGAAAGCGCCCGCCGGGGAACTGGCGCAGGGGATCGCGGCGGAATGGGACGCGCAGGGCACGGATATCCTGCCCGATACCATGCCGCTGACCCAGCTGCTGGTCACGGCGCTCGACCGCGTGGAGAAAGAGCGCGCCGCGATCCAGCGGAACGTGTTGGGATATCTGAATACGGATCTGCTGTGTTATCGCGCCGCCGCGCCGGAAACGCTGGTGCAGCGTGAAACGGCGGCCCGCGATCCGTGGTTGGGCTGGTTCGAGAAGCAGTATGGCGAGAAACTGGACACGACCACCGGACTGATCGCGTTGAAACACAGCGAACGCGCGCATAACCTCGTCGAGCATGAAGTGCGCGGCCTCGATCTCTGGGCGTTCAACGTGTTGCAGGCGGTCACCGCCGCCACAGGCTCGCTGGTGCTGGCGCTGGCCTTCGTCAGGGGCCCGGCGGACGAGGACGATTTAATGCGCGCGCTCTATGTCGAGGAAGATTACAAGGCCGACCTCTATAACGAGGATTTTTACGGACGCGCCCCGCAGCTGGAAAAGCATATCGAGTCCGTCCTGCGCGACCTCAAGGCCGGACGGCGGTTCCTCGCGTTCATGGGGCTGAAGAA
>CAKTCH010000049.1 GCA_934538895.1 uncultured Alphaproteobacteria bacterium | reverse complement strand
GGGCTGGGACGAAAGCAATCTGAACGCGCCGAAACTGGCAAAAATCGCCGAGGACGTCGGCATAAAAATGATCACCGTTCATGGCCGCACCCGCAACCAGATGTATAAAGGCGCCGCGAACTGGGATGCCGTGCACGCGGTCAAGAACACGGTCAGGATTCCCGTTGTCGTGAACGGCGATATCCTTTCCCCTGAAGACGCCATGGCCGCCCGTCAGAGATCGGGAGCCGACGGCGTGATGATCGGGCGCGGCACATACGGCAAGCCGTGGCTGGTACGCCAGACGATGGACCTTATAAGCGGTCGCCCTGCTACCCCCGCCCCCGGCATCCCTGCCCTCGCCGCCCTGGTAGAGGAACATTACGACGACATGATCGGTTATTACGGCACCCATACCGGCGTCGGCATCGCGCGCAAACACATATCATGGTATTGCACAGGACTGCGCGGCGCGCATGAATTCCGTAACGAAATAAATAAAATCGGCGACCCGACGCTGGTACGGCAGAAAATCAGGACTTTCTTCGAAAACCAGTTAAACTAAGGGAACTGCAAAATCTGCCGGGGCGTTTTTACGTTATGAAGAAATTTATCCTGACCAGTTGCCTGTCCCTGTCATTCTTTATGCCCGGAGACATTTTCGCCCAAGTCGTTACTTCACAGCAGGAAAAATTCAGGGTGGAAACCGTTACCGACGGCTTATCCTACCCATGGTCGGTCGCCTTTCTGCCCGGCGGCGATTTTCTGGTAACGGAACGTGATGGCAAACTCTGGCGCATCGGCAAAGCGGGAAAGAAAACCGAAATCGCGGGCATACCCGAGGTGCAGGCGCAGGGTCAGGGTGGCTTGCTTGAAATCGCCTTGTCACCCGATTTTAAAAAAGACAGCCTGATTTATCTGTCCTACGCCGGCGGCACGCGTTTTAGCTTTAATACCGAGTTGGCGACGGCCCGGCTTGATTTAAAAAACCATACGCTCTCCGATTTAAAAGCAATCTTTAAAGCCGAACCCAAAATATCCGGCGGCAATCATTTCGGCGGCAAGATACTCTTCCTTGACGACGGCACACTGCTGCTGACACTGGGCGAGCGCAACAGGAAAGAAAAGGCGCAGGAAACCGATCATCATCTGGGCAAGATCGTGCGCCTGAACCGCGACGGCACAGTGCCTGAAGACAACCCTTTTACCGGCAAAGAAGGTTTCAGGCCCGAGATATATACTTACGGCAATCGCAATGTGCAGGGCATCGCGTTGCAGCCCGGCACAGGCCGCATATGGGAACACGAGCACGGCCCCAAAGGCGGCGATGAAGTTAATATCCTCAAACCCGGCGCCAATTACGGCTGGCCCGCCATTACCTATGGCGTCAACTATACCGGTTTTAAAATTACCGATAAAACCGAAGCGCCGGGCATGGAACAGCCCGTTATCCACTGGACACCCTCCATCGCCCCCAGCGGCATGGCATTCTATGACGGTGACCGTTTCCCGCAATGGGAAGGCGATATCTTCGTGGGGGCATTGGCCGGAACCCATTTACGCCGCCTCGAAGTCAGGGATGATAAAATCACCGCGCAGGAAATCCTGCTGGCGGATATGGAAGAACGCATCCGCGACGTGCGCACGGGGCCAGACGGCTATATCTACCTTCTCACCGACAGTCATGATGGCCGCTTAATACGCCTGTCACCAGCACGCTGACGAACTGGACGGCGTCATCGAATTGGCCCATAATGCAAGAGCCATGAGCGATCCTGACATACCAGCGATAAAGACCGGTTTCACTGAAATAATGGGTTGCGATTACCCCATTATCGCCGCACCCATGTTTCTGGTCAGCGACGAGGCGTTAGTATCAGAAGCGTCGAACGCGGGCGGAATCGGCGCGGCCCCTTCCCTGAACTGGCGCACCGCGGATCAACTGGATGCCGCGCTCGCCGCCATTCGCAGCCGCACCGACAAACCCTATGCCATCAACCTGATCGCTAACAGGAGCAATATCCGGCTAGACGCCGATCTTGAAGTTATTAAATCCCATAAAGTCCCGATGGTCATTTCCTCGCTTGGCAACCCGCAAAGAATTATCGAGACGGTACAGTCTTATGGCGGCAAGGTTTTCTGCGATGTGATCGACTTGAAATATGCCGAAAAAGTGCAGGATCAGGGCTGTGATGGCGTTATCGCCGTATCGGCGGGCGCAGGCGGCCATGCCGGTCCGCTTTCGCCGATGGTGTTCCTGCCTTACCTGCGCGAGAAACTTGATATCCCCATTGTCGCGGCGGGCGGCATCGCCACGGGGCGGCAAATGCTGGCAGCCTTGTTGCTGGGCGCCGATGCCGTGCAAATCGGCACGCGCTTCATCGCCACGACCGAAGCCCAGGTCAGCGACGATTACAAACAAGCCATACTGGAAGCACAGCCGGAAGACATCGTGCTCACCGCGCGCATTTCCGGCACGCCCGCTGCCGTAATCAACACACCCTATATTCAGAAAGTGGGACTGCATCTATCGCCTGCCGAAAGATTTTTCACGACGAACAAACTCACAAAGAAATACGCCAAGCTGGCGCGTTACGTTCTGGGGGCACGCACACTTGAATCCGCGGCCCATAAAACGACATGGAAAAACGTATGGAGCGCGGGACAAGGCGTAGGGCTGATTCACGAAATAAAACCAGCCCGCGCGGTCATGGAAGAAATCGTAGCCCAGTATTGGGAAGCGCATCGTACCCTCGCCGGAAATTAGGATTTCCGCAGAAATCACAGGGATATAAGCCATAAAGTATAATGGATTCAGTATATTATGCTGCACCGCACGAAAGGCGACGTGACCTTCCCGCAGCAATTTATTTGCATATTCCCGTGGTTTCGCTATATTGCTGCCAGCGTATTGAGTGCGTACAGGGAGGCGCTGTAGCGAGGGCTACAGACGATAATAATACGGGGCGCACAATGAACGACGCCCGAAACGAGTTAAGCGTGCAGACACTGTCATCTTCTAAATCCACGACCACCGCCAAGCCCGCCAGAAAGCATAAACCCTGGCGGCTGAAATTTGTTTTTAGCGCAGTCGCCGCGGGCGCTTTAGCTCTGGGCGGTTATATCTATGACGAATTGGCCGTATCATCGACGCTGCAATCACGGTTTTTCAAGAAACTTCATGATGGCGAAATCTTCACGAAAATCGTAACCACGCCGCCGCCTGCCATTGGTAACACGGACGTAGAGCGCGGTTATAATGAAATACAGCGCATCCGCAAGGAAACCCTGGCCAGCGGCGGCAAAGTCAGTCCGCAACTGCCATGGAAAGACCGCCAGGTCGGACCCTTGCAGCTTGCCCCCCTATTCGATCGCAAACCGCAGACGGGTATCACCATTCTCGATGTAAATAACGAGAAAATGTATAGCGGCGACACGCCTCACGATATCTACAAAACATATGAGGAAATCCCTGCCGTCATCGTTCAGAGCCTCTGCATTGTAGAAGACAGGAATATCTGCGATCAGGAAAAAGCGCCGACATTCAATGCCGCTATTAACTGGTGGCGCGCAATCCAGGCCGCCATCATGGGTGTCGGAAAAAAACTGAATATGACGTCTAAAGTCGAGGGCGGATCGACATTGCCAATCCAAATCACCAAGAACGACAGCTGGGAAAGGGGCCGCACCCGCGGATTCCTTGACAAGGCCGAGCAAATGCTGACCGCCTCAGCCGAGATGTATGCGCTGGGGCATGATACACGCCAGCAGCGCCTGAACAAGATTGTCGAATATATCAACACAGCGTCTTTCGCTGGTCATCCGCAATTTGGTGAAATCAAGGGCATAAAAGACGCCATGGCCGTCCTGTACGGCAGCAGCGATTACGACGAAAAACTGCACCGGATGAACGAAGACGAAGAAACGGCGCTGGCTTTCCGCCAGATGTTCTCTCTGGTCATGGCCGTCAAGATGCCGGATGAGAGTCTGCGTTCCGCCAAAGGTTATGAAGCGTTGCAGGGACGTATCGACAATTTCACCAAAATGCTGGTCGATGAAAAAATCATCACCCCGTCATTCGCGCAAAAAGTGAAGGCCGTCAGAATTGATTTTTCTGAAGTCGGGAAGAATCCTGCCCTTACCGAAAAACCCAGACACGATAAATCTGTTAATTCCATGCGCCTTTCGGTAATGAACAAACTGAATTTGAGCCCGATCGATGGTATGTATAAGCTTGATCGCTGGGATATACGGGTCGACAGCACGCTCGATCATGCCGTAAACACCGCCGTAAACGCGAAACTTAAAAGCTTCAACGATCCGGAAATCGCGAAACAGAACGGGCTGATCGGCTTCCAGCTCCTGCGCCCGGAAACCGCCCCGAAGGTGACATGGGCCATTACGGTCAATGAACGCCTGCCGGATGGCCGCGTGGTCACGCGCGTCAGCACCGACACGTTCAAGGGATCGCTGGACCTGACCAAGGGCGGACGCCAGAACTATGGCTCTACCAGCAAGATGCGCATGGCGGTGACGTTCCTTGAAGTGATCGCGGAACTGCATGATAAATACGCAGCCATGTCGCCCGAAGATCTGAAAGCCATACAAATACACGCACGAGACAAGCTCTCGCGCTGGGCCGTCGATTATCTGAGCGCCCCTGAAAACGACCACGCGCTTGAAGCCATGCAGCGCGCGGCGATTTCAACCATTAAATATTCAGGCCATCGTCAGGGCTTCTTTACCGGAGGCGGCATGAATTACCCCGGCAATTTCGACAGGCGCGAGGATCATCAAAGCTATAGCGTGGAAGAAGCGTTGTGGGAGTCGGTCAATCTGTCCTGGTACCGCATCACCGACGATATCGAAGAATATATGAAATGGGGCCGCCTGAATATCGACCCTGCCATACTGGACGACCGCGAATTCACGGACGAGCAATTGCAGGAACGTAGAAAATACCTGCATGAATTCGCCGATTTTGAAGGCCGCGTTTTCAGCGGACGATTCTGGCGCCAGCAAAAAGCGCGCATCGCTTCCGAGCTGGCCGACAACCTTGCCCGAAAGGATGAAAATCATAAAGTCAATATGACGGGGCTTTATCGCGGCTTCTACCCGGAAAGCAGCTTTGAGGAATATGCGAGGTTCATGAATGAATTTTGCAAGAATTCCAGCGATAAAAATGAATTGCGCAGCCTGTTCGACGATAACAAGAAGAAAAGTAAATCCAGCGCCGCCCCTCTCCTCGCCCTCCATACGGACGGCTCTGTCGAATCGCTTGTACGCCTGTATCGCTATACGACGCCGCACGCCACTTACGACCAAACCAAGGCATTCATCCTGTCGCTGAACAAGGACCTCGGGCTGGACCGCCCCAAAGATTCAGACTTCAGCAGGGAATATAACGAATACGAGTCGCCGGTGCCGCAAGCCGTGCTCGATCTGCTGACGGAAAAGGCCAAAGGCGTTAAAACCAGATTGGCCGTGGTTTATACGACATTACACCCCGATGCGCCGTTTGAGGATTTTGAAGCTTATATGCTTAAAGAGTGCAAAACATGCGACCTAAAAGACGACCTGTTCAAGCTTTATCACGAACATAAGCCTGAACGTCTGATAGACACTCAGGCCCTGCTTTATAAATTCGACCTGAATGATCGCGGCTACCTGACCCGGCCTATTCATCCGCTGGAGCTGGCCATCGCCGCCGCGCGCATCAGAAATCCGGATATCACATGGAAAGAAATCATCGATAAGACCTATGAAGAGCGTATTCACGTTTATAAATGGCTTATCCATTCCAAAAAGAAAAAAGCGCAGGCCCGGGCAATCGGCACCATGCTCGATCATCATGCCTGGCGCGAAATCAGCAGGCAATGGCAATCCGTCGGCTATCCGTTCCGCCTTGTTCCCTCGCTGGCAACCGTTATCGGTGTTTCCGGCGACACGACGGAATCTCTCGCAACGCTGAACTCCATCTTTCTCAATGGCGGCAAGAGCGTCACTACAACCCGGATATCCCGGATTCATCTGGGTGTCGGAACACCGCATGAAACCCATATCGAACCAGGCCAGCCCGCGCAGAAACAGGTTATGCGCGAAAGCACGGCGCGGCTGATGCTGGAAATGACGCGCGGCGTCGTAGCTTCGGAACGCGGCACAGGCCGCCGTATCAAAGATGGATTTATGCTCAGCGACGGGCGCGCGCTGGAACTGCGCGGCAAAACCGGTACGAACGATGAATCGGGAACGTCAGGCATACGCGTCGGCGCTTTTGCCGGGACGATGGGCGACCGTTACTCCGTATCCATCTCCGGCTATATAACGGGCGCCACCGCTTCAGATAAGTTCACCAGCGGTATGGCTGTACAGGCGTTAAAAATGCTGTTACCCGAGTTGCGGCCCTTGTCCGATCACGCTTATGGCGTAACACCCGAAACTATCGCCGCATACAAAGCCGGGAAGTCTGCCGTAACATACGCCCGTCAAAGAAAACCATTACTGGAAATCGGAAACGCCATGACAGGAGAATTTACAGTATCCTCGGCAACAATACCGAAACCAGACCAACGAAAACCAAATATACACATCGTACAACCCATGGTGAAACCGGTGATACCGGCTACCGCCATGCCTAAGTAATCCTCTATTTTACGACGAAATTGACGGCAGCCATATCCTCTGCGCTACCGTCAGCCCGTTCGACATGGGCACGCAGCTTGTGATGCCCTCTCCGCACCGGCCACAGGAAGCTATGGCCCGAAGACCGGCCTAAAAATTCATCGTTCAAAAACCACGACACTTCCGCGCCCGCCCCCAGCCCGCCGATTTCAAAACGGAAATTTTGATGCGCGGCAGGCACGCGCGGATCGTAAGCCAGTTGCAGGCCTTCCGTAGGGCGGATCATCTCCAGCGGGCGCGGTGCGCTTGCCGGATTGGTCGTCACATCGCCGGGCCTTAACCATTCGCCGCGGCGCGCGCAGCCATCGCCTGGCCGGATGCAAACATCCTCGCGGACAAGGCGCGGACTCAGGTATAACCGCCTTGTTTCCCGCCCCTCGTTCAATTTTGCGAATATGCCGCGTAAAGCCATCGACGGGCCAATAGACCCGGTAACCCCGTCTGTGGCCCCGCGATCCAGATTGCCCATCCAGATCGCCACGACGTAGCGATCATTATAACCCGCCACCCACGCATCGCGGTAATCGGTCGATGTACCGGTTTTAACCGCTGTCTGGACAGGAAGATTTAAAGCCCCGCCGCCACCGAATTCCAGCCGCCGCGCCCATGGATCGGAAAGGATATTGCCGATAAGCGAAGCCGCCTCGTCCGAAAAAACCCGCGTTTGCCGATGGGGAGCCGCGTCATTCATAACCAGCCGCAAAGGCTCCTTCACGCCACCGCGCGCCAGCACCGCATAGGCCTGCGCCAGTTCCAGCAGCGTCACCTCGCCATTGCCAAGCGCCAGCCCCTCGTCATAAATATCAGAACCACGATCAAGACTGTAAAAACCCAGTTGCTGCAACACGGTCATGTAGTCCGCTACGCCGACATGGCGAATGGTCAGCAACGCTGGAATATTCAGGGAATTTCCCAACGCTTCGCGCAGGCTGACAGGCCCGTAATAACCCCGGCTGTAATTGCGAAAACGATGCAGGCCCGTACCCACGGCTTCGCTGAGAGGCGAGTCATCCAGAAACGTCGCCGCATTCCACCCTTTGTCCAACGCCCGCGCATAAAGAAAAGGCTTCAGCGACGAACCCGGCTGCCGCGGCACGGTTACCGCGTCGATATCGTGGCCATCCACCTCATCCTGCCCGGCACCGGCGACGACCCACGCCAGCACTTCGCCGGTCGTATGGTCAAGCACCAGAGCCGCCCCGTTCCTGACCTTGCGTCCGGAAAGCGATTGCACACGCTGATCGATGATCTCCTGCACCATACGCTGCACGCCGGAATCCAGCGTCGTTACCACGCGGTTGCCGTTCAATCCCGGCAGGGCGCGCACATAGCGAGCAAAATGCCGGGCCTCGGTCAAGGACTCTGGCGGTGCGGGCCTTATCGGCTGGTCCAGAATGCGCCGGTATCGCTCTACCAAAGCCATTTTTTCGGCAAGCCTGTCAATCGCTTTGGCTGTCCTGTCTGGATGGCGGTAAAGGTCGTAAGCCGACGGCGCCCGCGCCAGCACTACCAGCGCCAGCATTTCCCGCTCTGTGAGCGTACCGAGGTCGCGCCCGAAATAATAGTGCGCGGCCTGCGCCACACCGCGCCTGTGAGACGCATAGGGTAGCTGATTAAGATAAAATTCAAGAATATCCGCCTTGCTGTAGCGCCGTTCCAGCGCGGCGGCTTCAAACCCCTCAATATATTTCGACCAGATATGGCGGGGGCGTGCATGCACCATGCGCACGACCTGCTCCGTAATCGTACTGGCCCCGCGCACGGTTTCGCCGTAGCGTATATTCTGCCACAGGGCGCTGGCGCGGGCGCGCCAGTCAACGCCGCCATGCGTAAAAAATCTTCGGTCTTCGGATTGCAGGAAAGCCTCCTGCATAAAGGGCGGCACCTGATGCAGCTCTAACGGCTGACTGACATTCCAGCTTTCATGATAGAACATCGTCAGGGGCGCGCCATGGCGATCAAGCACCTGCACCAACGAATCTCCCGGCAAGGAAAGGCTGACAGGTTTCACGTTGTGATATGTGACCGCCACGAATGCCGCAAGGGATACGAC
>CAKTCH010000048.1 GCA_934538895.1 uncultured Alphaproteobacteria bacterium | reverse complement strand
GATTTAGCATTATGGCGAAGAAAAGCGTGGCCATGAAAATTCGTCTGGAAAGCTCGGCAGGCACGGGCTACCGCTATTACACGACGAAAAACCCCCGTACGAAAACGGAGAAAATGAAGATTAAAAAATTCGATCCGTGGGCTACGAACCCGGAAACCGGCAAGCGCGGCGCACACGTCGTTTTCGAAGAAAAGAAAATGCCGCCGCACAAGAAATAGCGGTTTCATACCGTTACCGCATCAGGAAGGCGCCGTTTACGGCGCCTTTTGCTTTTTCATTTCTTCACTTCAGCCAGTCAAGACGCGCGATCACGCGCCCGACGATAAGCGCCTTATGCAGCGGCAGGCGAAACGCCGTGCCGTTCTTCGCCTGCACATTGACCTGCAAGGGTTTTTCACCGGGAACGATGTCGCACTGGCGCAGGACATAACCCAGCCCGTCCGACATGATAAACACACCGGGCGGCGAAGGCGTATTGTCCGAAAGATCGACCAGCACCTGCGCACCCACGGCGAAATCAGGCTCCATGCTGTTATCGCGGATGGTGAAAATACGAATTTTATCAGGAGCCGCCGCCGTGCGCGCTTCCAGCAGATGCGCGGGCATGATCCACGAGTCCCGGTCTTCCGCCCTGCCCTTTTCCGCCATGCCATCCGGCAGGGTCTGCAACCGGTAAGTGTTGGCGGCGACAGCGTGATCGCCGTCGGTCGGCAGGCCGAAAAACCTGCGCATCGCTACGTATTCATGGGCTTTGATCTGGCGGCTGCCTGCCAGGATCTTGCTGATCGCGGGCGGATCGAGATCCAGCGCCCGCGCCAGATCGGCGCGGCTTTTCTCGGGATGCAGGTCGAATTGCGTTTTCAGCCATTGGGAATCCATGAATTTATTATCATGGCAATATTAAATATCATATATTTCTAATTTAGAAAATTAATAGTTGATATGTTTCTATTTTAGAAATATCCTGCCTTCATGACGGCACTGGATTCAGAACTTAAGGTACAGCAGCTGATCGGCAGGAATATCCGCCTGTTGCGGGAAAGTCGCGGCGTCAGTCAGGAAGAACTAGGCGATATGCTGGGCATCACCTATCAGCAGATACAAAAATATGAAAAAGGCAAAAGCGGCTTATCCGCACCGCGCCTTTATGCGATGAGTCAGTATTTATACGTGCCTTATGAATATTTTTTCAGCGGTCTTGAAGAGTCCGGCTTTTCACTGACACCCGCCCCCGACATTCATCCGGCGATCATGACACGCGCCCTGAAAATGCAGCAGCGTTGCGATCGCGCGGGACGCGATAGAATATTGAAAATCATCGATATCCTGACCGGCTGATTCTATCCAGTTTTTCCTGTACTCGGGGGCTTCCGGGGGCTATCTCTACCCCCATGCATATCCTTGCACGTATCATCGCGAAAGCTTCGACGCTGGCAGCCCTGCTGTCGCGTCCGGTCATCATGTTCTGGACGCTGCCCTGGCTTATGGCATTGCTGGTGGCGGGCACGGTGGCACAGAAATATGCCGGGCTTTATGTCGCGCAGAAAACCTTTTTTTCTTCTTTCCTGTTCTGGTGGGGGCCGCTGCCCCTGCCCGGCGGTTATACAGTCACCGGCATCATCTTCCTTGCGCTGCTGGCCAAGTTCATCACCGACAGCCGCTGGCGCTGGCAACGCGCGGGCATCATCCTGACCCACTTCGGCGCGCTGGTGCTGCTGGCGGGGGGCTTGCTGACGGCGGTGACGGCGCGCGAAGGGTTTATCGTGATCGACGAAGGCGCGGAATCGGCGCTGGTCGAGGATTATCATGCGCGCGTGCTGACCATCGCCCGGGACGGCACAGAAATTTTCCGCCTGCCGCAGGAGCGGATCAGGAAAGGCCTGCTGCTGGGGCTTGACGAAGGCCTGCCCTTCAATGTCGAAATCATCGATCATATGGTGAACGGCACGCCGCAGCCGCGCGCGAACACGGACAGCAAATTCCCGTTGCGCGGCCCCGCCGAAAAGGTGGAGATGGCCCCCGCCAGACCCGCCCTGCAAAACGAAAACAATCACGGCGCGGTTTCCGTGCTGATACGCGGCACGGGCGCGGATACTGACGGCATTTACCTGATGACAGAAATCATGCCGCTTTACCCGCAGCTGGACGTCAAGGACCATGCTTACGAATTGCGCTACGTCAAGGCAACATCGGTCCTGCCTTTCTCGCTGGCGCTGGCGGATGTCGAGAAAGACAACCACCCCGGCATGGATATGGCCCGCGCCTATCGCTCAAGCGTCACGATCAAAGACGGCGGCCACACATGGCCCACCGAGATCAGCATGAACAACCCGCTGCGTTACCGCGGCTATACGTTCTACCAGTCATCTTACATGGTCAGGGGCGACGGCGGGGAAACAACGGTTTTAAGCGTGGTGTGGAACGTGGGGCGCCTGTTCCCCTATATCGCCAGCGCGCTGATCGCCTTCGGGCTGATTCTGCACCTGCTGATTTCGACGCGCGGGCGCCTCATGGCATGGGCGGTGCTGGGCCTGTTATGCCTGCACACGCCTGCCCATGCCGCCGCCATGGATATGAACGATTTCCGCATGATCCCGGTATTGCACGAGGGGCGACTGAAGCCGCTTGAAACCTTTGCGCAAACCGCCTTGCGGGGCTTTTCCGGACGCGATCGCCTCGACGGCCTGCGCGCCGACCAATGGCTGGCGGAATTGCTGTTCGATCCGGTTACGGCGGCGCAACGCCCCGTTTTCCTGATTCGCAACCGCGACCTGCAACAAATGCTGCGCCTGCCCGCGCAGCCGGGCGCGCTTTATACGCTGGCGCAGGTCAGTCAGGGGCTGGACACGCAGGCAAGCCGCATCGAAACCCTGCTGCAAACGCCGCCCGGCAAGCTGGAGACCCGGCAGAAAGCGTTGCTGGATCTGCACCGCAAGCTATCCGACTATTTACAGCTGATGCGCAGTTTCTCGCTGGTGCTGCCGCTGGCGATCACGCCGCCCGAAAGCCTGCCGACCCCGGCGGAGAAGCGCGCCATGGCCGGGCAGATGCCCGATTATCTGACCCTGCGCAAGCTGGAAGAGCGTGCCCATAAGAGATTGCAGGAGATCGTGCGCGAAAAGGGCGACGACCCGGAGAAATATAACGGCGAAGAACGCGCGATCGCGCAGTTCGCATGGCAGTTGCAGATACTGGCGGCGGGCAGCGCGGGCAATCACCTGTTCCGCGTCATTCCCGTGACGTGGGATCAGGCGCAGGATCAGGAAGAACGCGTCTCGCCATGGGCTGTGCTGCAGCAAGGGCAAGGCTCGCCCACGACGGCGGCGCTGCTGGGGCAATGGAAGGTTCTGGGGCAGGCATGGCTTCAGGGAGACGAAGCAGCATGGCGCGCGACCACCCGCGCCCTGCGCGGCACGTCATCGCCTGACCGGACGCGGCATTTCATGGCCGAGAGAATTTACAACGCAGCCAATCCCTTCCAGTGGGCGCTGGCGCTTTATGCGCTGGCGGCCTGTTTCATGACACTGCTGGCGCGGCATCACCGTTCCCTTTACCTGCGCGCCGGAGGCGCGGCGCTTTTCCTCGGCGGCGGCGTTCACCTGTTCGGGCTGGCGGCGCGCGTTTATATTCTGGGGCGGCCCCCGGTCGGCACGCTTTATGAATCGCTTTTATTTGTATCGCTGATATGCGTCATCGCCGGCGGCGTATTGTTGTGGAAACGCCATGACGCCTTCAGCGGGCTGGCCGCTTCATTATCCGGCGCCGCTTTGCTGGCCACGTCGCTTTATTTCGGTGCGGTCAGCGGCGATTCCCTTTCGATGCTGGTGGCGGTGCTGAATACGAATTTCTGGCTGGCGACCCATGTGCTGGTCGTGACCGCGGGCTACGGCCTGTCCATTATCGCGGCGATGCTGGCCCATGCGTGGCTGTTCCGCCTGCGGGACCGTTCGGGCCTGTTCATCACCATGCACCGGATGGCGCTGGCGGCGCTTTTGTTCACGGCGGTCGGCACGATACTGGGCGGCATCTGGGCGGATCAGTCATGGGGCCGTTTCTGGGGCTGGGACCCGAAAGAAAACGGCGCGTTGCTGATCGTGCTGTGGATCGTCTGGCTGCTGCATGGCCGCCTGGCGGGGCAGTTGAAGCCCGAAACCTATGCCCTGGGCATCGCCACGCTGAATATGGTGGTGGCGCTGGCGTGGTTCGGCGTCAACCTGCTGAGCGTGGGGCTGCATTCCTACGGTTTTATTTCCGGCATCGCCACGGGCCTGAGCGCGTTCTGCGTGTTTGAAACATTGCTGATCGCGGCGCTGTATATGAGGCGGGTGCGCCATGAAGGATAAAACGCTGAACGCCCTGCTGATCGTTCTGACGGTCGCGCTGACGCTTGCCGCGACATGGTGGATGGACGGGCGTTACGATAGCGCCAGCATCACGTCACCCCGCGTTGCCCTTAGCGAAAGTGCCACCGCGTCTGCACCGGCGCCGCATGTGAAGCTCACGAAACTGAATGGCCAAATGGTGAACCTGCATGACTATGCGGGCAAGATCGTGCTGCTGAATTTCTGGGCGACGTGGTGCACGCCCTGCATTGCAGAATGGCCGCAATTCATCCGCCTCGCCCGGGCGATGCCGGACGATCTTGTCATACTGGCCGTATCGATCGACGACGATAAGGGCAAAATCGCGCCGTTCATGAAACGTTATGCCGGGGAATATCAGGAAGTTGCGAACATAGCGTTATTCCATGACGCCGATAAATCCGTATCGCAGGACCTGTTCCAGACCGTGCGCGTGCCGGAAACGATTGTCGTCACCCCGGAAATGACGATGGCCCGCAAAGTCGCGGGCCTGGGTCTGGTATGGGATAGCGAAGATACGAAAACCTATCTGCGATCTTTAAAAAAGAATTAGGGCCGGACCCTGTTGATTATGTCCCCTCTCCCCATCGGGGAGAGGGCAACGAAGCGCGGCTTTTCCGTTAAGGAAAAGCCATAGCGCAGTGGGTGAGGGGGGGGGAATAAACAGGGTGGCTAAACTTTGTAACATGCGGGTAATGCGGGATTCATGATCCCCCTCACCCCCACCCTCTCCCCGATGGGGAGAGGGAGTTATTCTTGTAAATTTCCGAATCCGATAGATCTGGAGTCTAGCTCTTCATGCCCGGATCGAAATGCGGTTTTGCGTGAGGCGTGGTGTTCTCACGGTCGTTGAGCAGCTGCTGGAAAACGGCGGCGCTGTTGCCGGGATCCCGAACGAGGGTCAAGCGCCGCAGCGTTGCCTCATCATCTGGACGCGTTGTTTCGCGGACCGTGGCGGTCAGCCCTGCCACATCACCATTATCATTGAATTTCGGCGAATAAACGTTTCCCATCTTAAATTCCCCCTTGCACACAAAGCAATTTATCTCCCCCTCAATCTACGCCTCAGGGGTTAACAAGTCGTAAATTTTCGATAATCAAAGATCAGCGCGGTGCCGACCAGCCGCCGCCCAGCGCCTTGAACAAGTCAATGCTGGCCTGCAAGCGGTCGTTGCGGGCCTGCGCATACGTGTCTTCGGAAGACAGCAACATGTTCTGCGTTTCCAGCAAGGCCTGGAAATCGATAATACCGGCGTCGTATTGCTGGCGGGCGTAGCTGTAGGCCTTGCGCGATTCCGTTACCGCCTGTTCGAGCAATTGCTCGCGGCGTTCGGCAGTCTTCTCGGCGGTCAGGGAATCTTCAACCTCCTGCAAAGATACCAATACGGTCTTGCGATAGTTTTCGACCAGCTCTTTCTGGCGGGCGGTCGCTTGCTCGACCCCGCCCTCGATACGGCCCCCCTGGAAAATCGGCGCGGTCAATGCCGAAGCCAGACCCAGCACTGTGGAGGCCGGGTCAACAAAACCTGCCGAAGCGATGCTGCCGTTCACACCGATGGTCACGGTCGGAAAATACGCCGCGCGCGCCACACCGATATCGGCATTGGCGGCATATAATTCCATTTCGGATTTGCGGATATCAGGCCGGCGGCCCAGGAGCGAAGAAGGTTGTCCCGGATCAACGCTCGGGATCGTAATGTCTTTCAGGCTGTCGCCCGGCACAGCGAGCGTCTGCGGCACCTGCCCCAGCAATACCGCCAGCGCGTTTTCAGCGATGCTCACATTCTGCTGCGTGCTTGCGCGCGATGCCTCCGAAGCCGCCAGAGAGGCTTGCTGCTGCGCCAGATCGAGGGCTGATACCGTACCGGCATTATAACGCGCCTGTACGATATTCAGCACTTCACGCGCGTTTTTCAGGTTCGTGTCGGCAATGCTCAGGCGCTGGCGCGCGTTCAACACATTGAAATAGGTGCTGGCAACGTCGCCCATGACCACCAGCGCTACCGCATCGCGATCATACTGGCTGCCGGCGTAGCGGGCTTCGGCCCCTTCGACGTTCGCGCGGTTGGCGCCGAACAGATCGAGTTCGTAATTAATACCGGCCCCCGCCCCTATGGATGTGCGTGTTGTCGTACGGCCACTGGCGGGATTGGTGCGCGTGCGCCCCGCGTCGGCGCTGGCGCTGGCCGAGGGCAGCAGGCTGGCCCCGGCAATCTTCATCCCCGCACGGGATTGTTCGACGCGGTGGAGGGCCGCGCGCATATCCATGTTCTCATCAAGGGCGATCGCCATCAGGCGGTTGAGTTCGGCGTCGCCGAAGCTTTGCCACCATTCACGCGCCATTTGCGTCGTGCCGCTTCCGGCCTGACTCCAGCTTGCGGGCATCGGGGTTTGCGGGCGCTGATAATCCGGGGCGAGCGCGCATCCCGACAATAAAACCGTAATCAGCGATGCGACGACAATCTTTTTCATTTCCACTTTATCTTTCTACTCAAGGTCACTCATTCAGAGCTCAAAGCCACGACCGGGTCCATCCGGGAGGCCTTGCGCGCGGGCAGATAGCCGAACAGCAACCCCGTCCCCACGGCACAGGCGAAGGCCAGAATCGCCGGACCGGGCGAAAACAGCACTTTGATTTCGAAGAGAGTTAGAGCACTTCCCACCGAAAATCCAATGGCCAGCCCCATTATCCCCCCGATCGTGCAGACGACCGCAGCTTCCGTACTGAACTGCAGCATGATATCACGCCTTCTGGCGCCTGTGGCCATGCGAATTCCGATTTCCCGGGTTCTTTCGGTGACGCTCACCAGCATAATATTCATAACACCGATACCGCCCACCAGCAGCGAGATCGCCGCCACCGCCCCCAGCAGCATGGTCAGGGTGTTCTGGGTCGCCGTCGCCATTTCGAGAAAGGAAGCGGTATTGCGCACCGAGAAATCTTCCTTGCCGTGGCGCTGTATCAGAAGTCCGCGGATGGCGGATTCCGTCGCGCCGATATTCTCGGTGCTGGCGATCTTGACCGTGATGCTGTTGAGGTAGCTGGTGCCGAACAGGCGGATCAGGCCGGTGGTGATGGGCACATAGGCGACATCGTCCTGATCGCCGCCCCAAGGGGCCGCGCCTTTCGATCCCATGACGCCAATCACCTGAAACGGGATGTTCCCGACCAGCACGTATTGGCCCACGGCCTCCGCATCGGCGAATAAAGTCTTGCGGACCGTTTCGCCCAGCACGATCACGGGTGCATACGACTCCACATCGCGCGCATTAAAGAAACCGCCCTGCGCGACAGGCCAGTCGCGCGCCACCGGGAACCCGGCGCTGACGCCTTGAATCGACGCCGCATAATCGGTGCTGCCGAAGCGCAGCGTCTTGCGCCCGCTGCGTTCCGCCACGACGACACTGACATTATCCACGCTTTCAATCGCGGCGGCGTCATCCATCGTCATGGTGGCGATGTCGCCGCTGGAACGGATGCCGGGCGCGCCGGGGCGGATATTCAGCAGATTCGTGCCCATGGCGCTGATCTGGTCCAGCACGCTTTGCTTGCTGCCGTTGCCCACCGCCAGCATGATAATCACCGCCGCCACGCCGATGACGATGCCCAGCAGCGTCAGCGCGGTGCGGAATATATTGGCATGAAGGGCGCGGAAGGCGGTTTTCACCGCTTCCGTTCCTTCGGCGGTCAGGGTGGCGCCTTGCGCCGCCTGGCTGTCATCCATCAGGGGTGACACTTTCTCTTCCGCGCCGCTATCTTCGAGGATTTTGCCGTCCTGAATGCGGATGACGCGCCTTGCATGGCCCGCGACGTTTTCATCGTGGGTAATCAGGATAATGGTGCGGCCTTCCGCGTGCAGCGCCTTCAGCAGGGCCATTACATCCTGTCCGCTGCGGCTGTCCAGCGCGCCCGTGGGTTCGTCGGCCAGAATGACGGGCGGATCGTTCATCAGCGCGCGGGCAATGGCCACGCGCTGCTGCTGGCCGCCCGAAAGCTGGCTGGGCCTGTGGTCGCCGCGTTCGCTCAGACCCAGCCTGCTGAGCAGCATATGCGCCCGTTCGCGCCGTGCCTCGCGTTTCATACCGGCATACAGCGCCGGAATCTCCACGTTCTCTTCCGCGCTGGCGGTGGCCAGCAGGTTATAGCGCTGGAAGATAAAACCGAAAGTCTGGCTGCGCAGCGCCGCCAGTTCGTCGGGTTCCAATTGCGACGCCTCCCGCGCGCGCACGACGTAGCTGCCCGCCGACGGCTTGTCGAGGCAGCCGATAATATTCATCAATGTCGATTTGCCGGAGCCGGACTGGCCCATGATGGCAACGAATTCGCCGGGATAGATCGCCAGCGATACATCGTCCAGCGCCCTGACCTGCGT
>CAKTCH010000047.1 GCA_934538895.1 uncultured Alphaproteobacteria bacterium | reverse complement strand
CCCAAGAACGTGATGATCGTGGCCCTGCGCAACCCCCAAGCCCGGCGCCACGATCCGGCTCTGCTCGAAAAGATCAGGGAAGCCAAAGCCTTTTTCGGCATCAGCCAGCACCATCTCGAGAAAAATCTTGAGCTTTAAGAAAGCCGTCCTGTATAACAGGGCGGCAACAAAAAGGATCTTAAAATGAGCAAGAAATTCGGTTTCCTGAAAGCGGGCCTGATGGGTTCCAGCACTTTACCAATGGGAACGGGGGGCGCGTCTTTCAACCTGTTCCCGGTGGCGGGGCATCACCATCACGAACATGCGGCGGATGGGTCTTGCTGCGGTCACGATCACGCCCATGACCATCATCATCAGCACGGCGCTGATGGCGCTCACGATCATGTACATGACGAGCATTGCGGTCATAAGCATACATAACTCCCGTAACGACTATTACTTTTTAAGGGACCTCAGGGGCGTGCCGCCAGCGCGAAAGTGAAGGGCAGGTAAACGCCTGTGATACCGTTACCCGTTTCAGTCCAGCCATCGCCGCCTGCAACGGCTTCCGACTCCAGCCGCGCTTCCATCAAAACGCCCATATCTTCGTCGCTCAGCATCTGGAAGGGCATTCTCTCGGGCAGGCCCGTATCCTGCTCGTCGGCCACGTCGGCGGCGTGATAATCACGGGGGCGCGTGTCAGGCGCTACCGGCTTCTCATGCGGAAGGAACCGGCGAAAAGGGACGGATGGTGCAGATGTAACGCCGATAGCACTGGTCATTTTCCTCTCCTTCGTTATCCGGTTACAGTTCGATCGTAACCTGCCAACAAGGCGAAAATGCGCGCGGTTCCTGCCATAATGAGGCCGAAACACAGATTTACAAAAGCGTTACACGGCCCCTTGTTTCAGACAGATTGGCCGCAGCAATAGCCCGACGCCCACGCCCACTGGAAATTATAACCGCCCAGCCATCCCGTCACATCGACGACCTCGCCGATGAAATGCAGGCCCGGCACCTTGCGCGCCTCGAAAGTCCTGGAGGAGAGTTCGTCAGTGTCCACGCCGCCCGCCGTGACTTCCGCCGTACGGTATCCTTCCGTGCCGGCGGGCGTGATGCGCCAGTCCTGCGCCAGCCTTGCCACATCGCCGATCTTCCTGTCCGAAAGCGCGGCCATCACGTCGTCATGCCCGCTTTGCCGGGTCAGAACTTCCGCCAGCCGCGCGGGCATCCATGCCGCCAGCACATTATGCAGCCTTTTACGCGGCTGCTCCCGGCGGGCCTCTTTCAGCAGCGCGCCCACGTCGCGGTCGGGGCAGAAATTCACCCGCACGTCCATGCCTTCGCGCCAGTATGAAGATATCTGCAGTATCGCCGGACCGCTCAGCCCGCGATGGGTAAAAAGCGCCGCCTCGCGAAAGGAAGCACCGTCACAGCTGACAACCGCCGGATCGACGGATACACCCGAAAGGGGCTTCATCAGACCCAATTGCGCGTCGTCGAATGTCAGCGGCACCAGCGCGGCCCGTGGCGGAATCACATTCAGCCCGAATTGCTGCGCGATCCGGTAGCCAAAGCCGCTGGCCCCGATCTTCGGGATCGACGGGCCGCCGGTGGCGACCACCAGCTTTTCGGCGGTGAATACGCCGCCGCCGGTTTCAACCGCAAACCCGTCTTCCAGCGCGCGCACCGCCGTAATTTTAGTGTTCAGCCTGATGACCACCCCCGCGGTAGCCGTCTCCTTCAGCAGCATATTGACGATTCCGCGCGCACTCTCGTCGCAGAAAAGCTGCCCCAGCGTTTTCTCATGCCAGGCAATGCCGTGCCTTTCGACCAGCGCGATAAAATCATGCGGGGTATAACGGGAAAGCGCCGATTTGCAAAAATGCGGGTTTCGGGAAATAAAGGCGCTT
Organism: uncultured Alphaproteobacteria bacterium; assembly: GCA_934538895.1. Lineage (GTDB taxonomy): Bacteria > Pseudomonadota > Alphaproteobacteria > Micavibrionales > Micavibrionaceae > Micavibrio_C. Next base: position 6,853 of record CAKTCH010000047.1, on the reverse strand, counting down.
GGCTGGGTATGCAGGTTGGTAAAGTTGCAACGCCCGCCGCCTGAAATCCTGATCTTCTCCCCCAGCTTGTCGGCATGGTCCAGCGCCAGCACCCGCCGCCCGCGCTTTCCGGCCTCGGCGGCGCACATCAGCCCGGCGGCGCCCGCCCCGATGATAATAACGTCGAAATCCCCGGAGTCGCGGCGCGCGGCGCTGGTCATAAAATGATGCCCATAAGTTTGTGAAGCCTTTCCTTCGGGATTTGATATACAATATTACTGATAAGACCTCCAATGGGTTATGGGGGGCCACACGAGACAACAGGAACAAAAGGAAACGAAATGCTGACATTGATAAAATCCCTGCTGGGTAAAGGCGAGCCGAAAGCCACGGGCGGCTGCTGCGGCGGCCATGCGAAGAAGGCCGAAGAGATCAAGGCGGCGGGCGGCGGTTGCTGCGGCGGCCACGGCCATCACCACCACCATCAGGAGGAGGAAGAAGACCACACCGCCCCGGCGGGCGGCTGCTGCGGCGGTCACCACAAGCACTGATCCGCGCCAAAGGATTTGATAGGCGGCGTCCTGTGATGAACGGGGCGCCGCAATTTTTTTCTCCACCTTCCCCCGCCGAGGGCCGCCGCGCCACCGCGGAACTATCAGGCACGCCCATCGTTCGTATTTATGCCAAATACAAACAAAAGGCCCGGCATTATTAATCGCAAATTAAAGCTACGCCTTTAGAATAGAGGATGGAGGGGCGCATATTGTTCAAGGGGATATTTAAAATGAATACACCGGATAATATATTCGCGGCGGCGCTCCAGACCATACAGCAAAAGACGTTTTTCCAGGATTACTGGCGCGTCTTCGATATCGTCCATGCCCAGACGGATGAGTTGAAAGAGCGGTCCTTCCGCCTGCGCTACGAAGTGTTCTGCAAGGAAAACGCCTTCGAAAAACCGGGCGGGCCAAGGTGCTGCGCGGAAGAACTCGAATATGACGCCTACGACTCCCGCGCCTTCCACTATCTTCTGGTGCACCGCGACAGCGGCGAAGATGCTGGCACGGTACGTATCCTGCTGGCCAACGAACAGGCCCCACAGGAAAGCTTTCCGCTCCAGAGCGTATGCGATCATCCCTTACTGGCACTGGATCACAAGGTGACACGCCTGGCCGAACTTTCGCGCCTGTGCATGGCCAAACGCTTCCGCCGCCGCCCGCTCGACGGTAAAATCCTGCCGTCCTATTACGAAACCGAAGCGGAAGACGGCGCCAAAGGCCTGAGCCGTTTTTTCCGCCGCCGCATCCCCTATGCGCCGCTCGGGCTGCTGCGCGCCGCCTTTGAAACCGCGCTGGAATTCAATATGCCGGACCTGGTGACCTCGATGGATACCACCCATTTCCGCACCATGAAGCGCATCGGCTTTTCCTATCGCGTCCTCGGCCCCCGGGTCGATTACCACGGCAACCAGCAACCCATCGTCTTCAACATCAAGCATGTGCTCGACAATATGGCGATTGAAAATCCCGAATGCTGGGAAATCGTTTCCGATCAGGGCCGCCTGCACAAAAAGGCCAATACCCTCGCCCAGAATCAATGGCACGACAATGTCTTCGACGACGCGACCCGCGAAATGATCATGCAGAAACTGCTGTAATCCGGTGACAGCCACGCTTCTTTGGGGCTAATATACGGCTCATGGCACAGGCACCCCTCACATACGTTTCCACCCGCGGCACCGGACAGGGGCATTCCTTCATCGACGTCATGATGGCGGGCATGGCCCCAGATGGCGGCCTGTATCTGCCCGAATCCTGGCCGCGGCTTGACAGCGATATCTTCAGCAGCCTCGCGGGCATGAGCTACGCCGAAATCGCCATGCATGTGATTGCGCCTTTCGTCGGAGCGGATATCCCGCGCGACACGCTACAGGCGATCCTTGAGGATACCTACGCCCCCGGCGAGTTCGACCACACGGCCATCACCCCGCTGGTGCAGGCCGGCCCCAATGCCTGGATCATGGAACTGTTCCACGGCCCCACCTTTTCCTTCAAGGATTACGCGCTGCAATTCCTCGGACGCCTGTTCGACCATGTGCTGGCGCAGCGCGGCGAGCGTATCACCATCGTCGGCGCCACGTCGGGCGATACGGGTTCCGCCGCGATCGAGGCCACGCGCTATTGCAGGAATATCGATATCTTCATCCTGCACCCGCAGGGCCGCACCTCTGAAATCCAGCGCCGCCAGATGACCACAGTCGATGCGCCGAATGTGTTCAACATCGCGCTCGAAGGCACTTTCGACGATTGTCAGGCGCTGGTGAAGGCGCTCTTCGCCGATGAAGAATTCCGCGCCGAAACCAGCCTTTCCGCCGTGAATTCGATCAACTGGGTGCGTATCATGGCCCAGGTCGTTTACTATGCCGTGGCCGCCGTGGCGCTGGGGGCGGGCCGCCGCCCCGTTTCCTTCGCGGTGCCGACGGGCAATTTCGGCAATGTTTATGCGGGCTGGGTCGCCCGCCGCATGGGCGTGCCGATCAAAAATCTCGTCGTGGCTTCCAACCGTAACGATATCCTGACGCGCTTCTTTGAAACCGGCATTATGGCGGTGGAAGGCGTCGTGCCGTCCCTGAGCCCCAGCATGGATATCCAGGTTTCCAGCAATTTCGAACGCTACCTGTACGACCTTCTGGGGCGGGATCACCGCAGGCTGACAGGTCTGATGAACGATTTCCGCGACAACAAATCCTTCGCCCTGCCGCCCGCGCTGATGGACGCCGCCCGGCAGGATTTCCGCGCCCGCCGTTGCAGCGACCGCGACACGCTGGCCATGATGAAAAGCTGCCATCAGGCCACCGGCATAATCATCGACCCCCATACCGCCGTCGGCATGTTTGCCGCACAAAAGGAAAGGGAGCACGATCCCGCCACACCCATGATCATGCTCGCCTGCGCCCACCCGGCCAAATTCCCCGAAGCGGTACGGCAGGCCACCGGTATCGAGCCGCCCATGCCGGAAAAACTGGCCGCCGTGCGCGAAAAGGCCGAACACCTGACCGTTCTGCCCCGTGACACGGGCCGCGTGCAGGACTATATTCGTGGCAATATAAAGCGCTGAGAACAAATGATTAATTTGTTTTTAAAGCTTTTATCATAAAATAACGACAGGGAAGTAATGGGTCATGATTTCGGAACTAAAAAAGATATATAATAAAGCATGTCGTGAAGTATTCGAAAATGAAACGGTACGCCAGATTTTCACCACCAGCACGCGTTTTCTTAAAATTGGTTACGAACAGGCCAGCAAATACGCTCTGGTGAATGGCATGGTTCTTCATTACAAGACCGACCCCGGCAGCAAAACCATCAAGGCCAGGCTCCATATCAATGCCGGATCGCGCTTCGATCCCCCCGGCAAGGAAGGTCTGGCGCACGCCGTCGAACATATGCTGTTCATGAAGCACAAAGCCAATAGCGAAAGCCTGCTGCGGGAAATAAAAAAGCGCGGAGGGCGCCGCGACGCGCACGTAGGTATGACCGAGACGGAATATGAAATAGAATTGCCGCGCACGGCGGAGAACGAAACGCTTGTTTACGATACGCTTGCCAAAGCCGTTTTCTCGCCCCGCTTCGATCCCGACGATCTGGAGCTGGAAAAGGAAGTGCTGATCGACGAACTCTATGAATTGATCGACAATAAAAACAACCTTGCTTATGATTTCTTGGAAAAATCCTACGGCTTGAGCCACAGCCGCGGAGCCGGTCGCGGAGCCGGTACCGAAGCCGGCATCCGCAGCCTGACCGTCACCGATCTTGAAACCTTTCACGCGCAATATTATACCGGCTCCAATACCACCCTTGAGGTAACGGGTATGCCGGTATTGACGCAAACCAGAGAGAAATTGATTAAAGCTTTCTGCGCTATCCCCTCTGGTGCGACGTCCTCGCCACCATCTGCGGACCTGGTTTATAAGCCTTCCTTCTCGCACCAGATCGCCGACACAAGGCAAACCGAAATAGGCGTTTTCCTGCCGATTTTGAAATACAGCAGTGATTTCGAAATCCAGAAGGCCCTTTTTCTGGCCGACTATATAAAAGATCAACTGGATGCGGGTTTGCGAGGCCGCCGGCAAAGAATAACATACAGCCCATGCGTCGAGCTGAAAAGCGTGGAAGAAAATCATAAGGTCATCGATATAAACATCAAAGCGCGACCTCACAACATACAAAATATAGTTTGCGTGCTGACGGATATTCTTGCCACTATTGCGGATGGAAAGATTGACGAAGAATCATGGTGTTATATTCTGGAACGCAGAAAAACCATGTTGCAGAATTCCATCCCGAAAAAGGATGCCGAGATCAAGGCCCCATTCGACAGGCTTCAGGACAAGGCCGGGCAGTACAGATCCCGAACCATTCTCAGCAAGGTAACGCCGCAACACATCATTGAAGTGCTGCAAGACAGCCTGAAAATGGGCGCCAGTCTTATCACGCGGGGCCAGGCCCCCGTTCCCGGCGCTTACGAAGCCCTGCGCCAGCTTTCCACGCCGCGGGAGTCCGCTGAACCTGCCGCCGTTTCCGCGCATTCGCCCATACAGCCGCAAGCCGCGGCGCTCAGCTAAGGCCTTTTCCTCTCTTAAAAACCGCTCTATCTTATATGACCGTGATTTTCCCGGCCCCGCGCCGGTCTTAAAGGAGTACCCTGCCCATGACCATAGAATTGACCACTTTGCCGAACGGCCTGCGCATCCTCACCGATACGGTCAAAGAAGTGGATAGCATCGCCATGGGCGTGTGGGTCGATGTGGGAACCCGCCATGAAGATATGAAGGATAGCGGCGTCGCGCATATGGTCGAACACATGCTGTTCAAGGGCACCGCGTCGCGTAATACGACCCAGATCGTCGAGCAGCTCGAAGAGGTCGGCGCCGACGTCAATGCCTACACAGGCCGCGAAATCACGGCCTATCATGTGCGCCTGCTGAAGGAAGATATGCCGCTGGCGCTCGATATCTACAGCGATTTCATCCAGAATTCCACCATGCCGGAAGAAGAGATCGAGCGCGAGCGCGGCGTGATCCTTCAGGAAATCGATATGTATAACGACCAGCCGGATGAACAGGTTTTCGATTTTTATCAGGAAAAAGCCTACCCCGGCCAGACGCTCGGCGCGTCCATCCTGGGCGATCCGCAAATCATCAAAACCATGAAGCGCGACGTGATGATGGATTATGTGCGCCGTTTCTACACGCCCGGACGCCTTGTGGTATCGGCGGCGGGGCATGTCGATCATGACGATTTCGTCAGGCGTGTGGCCGATTCTTTCACCGACCTGCCGCGGGATATAGCCTTCGCGCCTAAACCCGCCCTGTACGAAGGCGGCGACCATCGCGTGGAGAAAGACACCGAGCAAAGCCATATCCTGATCGGTTTTCGCGGCATGGAACGCCGCCATGAAAACATGTTCGGCGTCGTGGCGCTGGCGACCATCCTCGGCGGCGGCATGTCCTCGCGCCTTTATCAGGAAATCCGTGAAAAACGCGGCCTGGTCTATTCGATCTTCAGCTTCCACACCACCTATCAGGATGACGGCCAGTTCGCGGTCTATGCCGGAACCAGCCCCGAACACCTGCCGGAACTGGTGCCGGTCGTTTGTGATGAAATCATGAAATTCGCCGATACGCTGACCGAAAAGGAACTCGACCGCGCCAAGGCGCAGATGCGCGCCAACCTACTGATGGGCCGTGAATCGATGATGAGCCGCGCCAACCAGCAGGCCAAGCATCTGGTGCATTTCAACGAAGTGTTGAACACGCAGGATAAAATCAGCAAAATCAACCAGCTGACCGTGGAGGACGTCGCCAAAGCCGCCCGCCGGATTTTTGCGAGCAGGCCCACCGTGGCGGCCCTCGGCCCCATAGGCCAGCTTGAATCATACGACCAGATCTGCAAAAGGCTGTCGGGCTGATGTGGGGCCGCCCGCCGGCAGCCCATGCGCCATATCAACTGCCGGATATCAGGCTCGCCGGCACGCGCGTCTCGCTGCGGCCGCCGCGTCTGGGCGACTGGCATGAATGGGCCATGCTCCGCAGCCGTAACGCCGGGTTCCTCAAGCCGTGGGAACCCGTCTGGGACGAAGGCAGTCTTACGGAAGAATATTACGAACGCCGCCTGCACCGTCAGGTGCGCGAATGGAACGGCGACCAATGTTACCCGTTCCTGATCGTACTGAACGACGGCGACCGGATTATAGGCGCCATCAACGTCAACAACGTCGCGCGCGGCGCCGCGCAGTTCGCCTCCCTGGGATACTGGATCGATGAATCCTGCCAGCGTCATGGCTATATGACGGAAGCCGGGCGCCTGATCGCCGCGCACGCTTTCACCGGCCTTAAACTCCATCGCCTGTGCGCGGCCTGCCTGCCGGAGAACGTACGCAGCCGCTCCCTGCTGACGAAACTGGGCTTCAAGGAAGAAGGCTTCGCCCCGCGTTACATCCAGATCGACGGCCTCTGGCGCGACCACGTTCTATACGGCCTGCCGTTCGAGGATTGGGAAAAGCGCAATATCATCGCCTGAAGGTCGCTTAGGCGTGGCCGACCGAATCGACCAGCATCGCGGGATCGGCGCCCAGCTTCTTGATCGCGCGCTCCCAGCTTTCCTCAGGGTTGCTGTTGAAGATAATATCCGGATCGGCATCCACGACCAGCCACGCATTCTGCTGCATCTCCATATCCAGCTGCCCCGCGGTCCAGCCCGCATAGCCCAGTATGAACAGCATGTCGTCCGGGCCTTTGCCCTGCGCGATCGCGCGCAGGGCATCGATCGTGCCGGTCACGTAAATATCGCTCTCGATCTTCAGGCTTTCGATC
>CAKTCH010000046.1 GCA_934538895.1 uncultured Alphaproteobacteria bacterium | reverse complement strand
GCCGAGGGATCTGACCCGGTTTAAACTTGATAAGATCCCTCGGCTACGCTCGGGATGACGGGCTTGTGTGATGACGGGCTTGTGTAAAGGCGTTGTGCACCCGGCAAAACCCTGTCATCCCCGGCTTGACCGGGGATCCAGCGCCACAGCTATTGCGTTCTGTTGTTATCCCCAATTCCTTTGACCTTGGCGATTCAATCGAAATCAGCGCCTTCACTCGGACGGCGGCGCTTTGTGCTTTCCGTCGCTGTGCTTGCCGCGGCGTTCTGACAAGGTTTTTAAATGGGCCACCAGATCTTTACGTTCCGCCGCGTCCATCTCGCGGGCCATTTTCAAGGTCGCTTCATTGCGCGCCCTGAACATGTCGGCCTGCACCTTGTATAATCTTTCCGAGGCCGCGTCGAAGGCCGCCTCGTCGAAAACATCTGCCGCCAGCGCGTCGTTCATGTCGTTGCGGGCGGCGCGCATCTGCCTGAACAAGGCTTCCTGCCCTTTGCGGGCCTCCATCATCGCCTTGGCCATTTTATGATTGAACGCCGGGTCGCGGCTTTCCTCGAAACGCGGCGGACCGTCCATACGCTTATAGGCCGCGCCCGCGACGACGCCGATCAGCAGAACGTTCAGCAGGATGGAAAGCGTGAAAATAATTTTTAAATGACGGTTCATAACCATTCCTCCTCGATCACGACCATGTTGATCGCCTGTGCCGCGTCGCCGGTTGTATCGCCGGCCTCAACATGCTGGGTAACGGACCACCCGCTGAACATCCCGAGCATCAGGCACAGGCCAAAGGCCAGCGCCGGACGCGGTACGGCCAGAAAGGACAAGAATTCACCCAGAATACCCGTACGTGCCGGACGCGCCGTTTGCGGCGTGCGGGCAGCGCGATAGACGATCCGCTCCGCCAGATCATGCGGCGCACGCGGCGTGGCGGCATTCATCAGCAGTTGATCGAGTTCTTTAAAATCATGCGATTCGTTCATGACGCGCCTCCCTTTTATCCTTCACAGGATGTTGAATAATGCCTTTTCTGGTCAAATCGTCGCGCAGGCCGCTTTTGGCCCGCATCAGCAGCGACTCGACGGCTTTTTCCCCGACGCCGATCACCTGCGCGGCGTCGGCCACGCTCAGCCCCTCGTAAAAGCACAAGGTCAGCGCCAGTTTCTGGCGTTCCGGCAAAGCGGCTATGGATTGCGCCATCAATCGCTGCATTTCTTTCTCTTCATAGGCCTGATCCGATGGTTTGCCCTTATCGGTCATGCCCTCCAGAATCTCCGGCCCGGCCCAGCGCTTGCGCCCGCGCAATTTGTCGAGCGCCATATTGCTGACCACGCGATAAAACCAGGTCGTGAATTTCACCCCGGCGTCGGTCCTGAACAGGGCGGGTTGCGACCATAACTTTAAAAACGCGTCCTGCACCACGTCGTCGGCTTCGGCGTCGTTCCCGAGCAGGCGCCATGCCAGCCCGTAAAACCGGTCGGTATGCCGCCGCGCAAGAACGGCAAAGGCCTGATGATCGCCCTTTTGTATATGCGCCATCAGGCCTTCATCCGTGTCTTCGTTCAAGGCGGCCATCGGTCACTCGGCGGGCGCGGCCTTGGTGTCGTCTTTTACAGGCGGTTTGGACATCTTGCCCTCGCTCTTGCGCTGTTCCAGCTTCTCGCGGCGATCCTGACGTTTTTCCTTGCGGTCCTCGTGGAGTTTTTTCAGTTCCTCCCTGCTGACTTTGCCGTCGCCGTCAAGGTCCATCTTCTTATGACGTTCCTGAGCGTGCTTCAGGAATTCCTCTTTCGTCACCTTGCCGTCACCGTCGGGATCGACGCTGGAGAAACGTTCCTTGTTATGCGCCGCCGCCCTGGCTTTCAGGCGCGCTTCCACTTCGGGAGGCATCTGCGGCGCGCCTTCGACATCGCCCTTACGTTCCTTTTCCCAGATGCCGCGGCGGGAATGATGATAGGTGTCCATTTCTTCCGCTGTGATAAATCCGTCCTTGTTATTGTCGATCTGGTCGAACTGATCGCTAGTGAATTCATCGGCCTCGGCAGCATCGACGAAGCCGTCCTGATCGCGGTCCATGTTTTCCAGCATCGGGCGGCGTTTCACGACGGGCTTGCCTTCCGGCGCGGCTTTCTCCGCCGCGACCGCGGGCGCGTCCGCAGGGGCCGCGGCAGTCTCGGCATGGGCCATGCCCGCGCTCAGGAGCAGCGCCGCCGCCGCAGGCAAAATCAGTTTTTTCCGGGATCTGTTTTTCGGCATATTTTTAAACATAGGTTGTTCCTTTCAAGACAAATCAGACAGGGGAGAAACATATTTGTCGCCCTTGTTACGAAGAACGGGCGGCTATCCCTTCGGTTTCCGGCACCTTTTTTATAGTGCCCGCGAAAGGGGGCCGCTTTGTGGCGTATGTTCTCCCTGAAAACTTCAATGATATCAAAGAGATGATATATCGAACACGATGCGGTTCCCCTGCCCGCCCGCGGGCGGGATGGCCTGCGACCACAGGATTTTGGCAGATGCTCTCAATTGCAGCACCAGGCGCGTGCCGCCCGCGCCGTCCGGCAGGGACGTCATGGATTGCACCAGCGGGTTATCCTGTATCGTGCGCGTAACCGGCCCGGCATCCCAGACCGCGCCCGGAATTTCCACCACCATCAGTTTTTCGCCATTATCGATATCGAATTTAAAAGTTAAAGCCGCCGACAGGTCGATCACGACACGCGCCTTCCCGCCCTCATGATTGCCGAAGCGCACATTCCGGATCGACGCCACATCGATCGCGGGCGGCGTATAGGCCACAGGCATTGCAGCGGCGGGAAGCGCCGCCTGTTGCGACGGCGGCAAAGGCGCTATCGCCGGAGGCGGGGGTGGCGGCGGATGAACCGCCACGGGCGCGCCCGGCACCATGCCACCCGCCGACGAAGACGGCGCGGGCGGCGGAACAGCCGGAACAGACGGCGTTACAGGGGCGGCAGCACGCGGCATCTGGGCCGGCGCATCCATCGCGGCTTCCGGCTCGTCATGGAATTCGTCGCCTTGTAAATAATTTCGATGGATGCGCGGTATTTCCCCGCCCGCCACATTCCCCGCAGCCGGTTGCATGTCGTTAAGCGCGGCAGCGGCCGTATCCGCCGCCACCGGCAGGTTTGCCAGCCTGGTCAGCGCCGGCATCATCATCTTCATGTCGTTGCGCAGCGACTCGACCTCGCCCTCAAGTTCAGCGATGCGCTGATGCGCCTGCGCCAGCGCGGCAACATCGTCAGGCGCGATTGTCTTGTCAGGTTCCCGCCATGTGCCGGCGGCGGCTTGCGCTACGGGAACGGCAGGGGGTGCCGGCGTAGCCGCCACGGCAGGTGCTTCCCGGCGCGTATAGGGGCCGCTGGCAACATCTTCACCCAGCCAGCCACATCCCGAAAGCGCAAGAGCGCTGACGGAAACGAGCAGAAAAATTTTAGGAGTCCTGAAAGCCACGCACAGCCACCGGAAATGATTCTTTTATATCTATCAACAGGCTAGGAACATTATACCCAGCCCGTCAATGCAAGCCGTTTTGCAAAACTTGCTTTATCCACATGGCTTGTGATGAAATGGCGTAAATATTAACGCTTCAGACGTTAGAATAAAAAATATCAATTAAAATAAAAAACGAATCAAAAGGCGGTGTTGTCATGTTCCCCAAGGGTGAAATCAAACGGAATTTGCTGGGCTGCCTGGAAATCGCTCTGCTGATGCGTAAAGGACGCGACCGGTTCGGCAATAATTACGACGAAGCCCTGCGATCCTTCATCGTGCCTATCCTCCTTTCGCCTCTCGTCCTCCTGGTCATCATGCTGTATCCGGCGCCCGATATTTCCGACGTATCGCGGAGCGCGCTCGCGCTGATATATGCGTTGCGCATGTTCGCGGTCACGACGCTGTTCCTCGGCGCGGTCTGGTGGATCGTGGGCGAGTTGGATCGCCGTGAACATTTCCTGCAGTTCGTCACCGCCAGCAACTGGCTGAGCGTACCGGCGACGGTCGCGATCCTGCCCGTGCTGTATCTGGTGTTCAACGGCCATTATACATGGGACGAGTTGTATCCCTTTACCTGCGTGCTGGTGGGTTATTCCTATCTCTTCACCGGTTTCATGGCGGCCTATGTCCTGCGCATCCCGATGGAACTCGCCGGGTTCATCACCTTCCTCAGCTATGCGGTCAATACGCACACGCTGGATATCATGAACTGGATCGGCAGGAACCTGCTGTCCTGATACGGCTCAGGCCGCTTTCAAATGCTCATAGAGCGCCCGCGTTTTATCGGTCACGGCCCGCGCCGAGAGATCGCCCTCGACCAGCGCCCGGCTCGCCTGCCCCATGTGCGCGCACAAAGCGCGGTCCCTTGAAAGCAGCAGGATGCGCTCCGCCAGCAACGCTGCGTCGCGTGGCGGCACGAGGAAACCGTTCCGTCCCTCCTCTACCACCTCACGGCAGCCCGGCACATCGGTCGCGATGATCGCGCGCCCGCAGGCCGCCGCTTCCAGCAACGACTTGGGAATACCCTCGCCGCCATAGGAAGGCTGCAACGCCACATGGGACTGCGCCCAGATATCGGCCATGGCGCAATGACCCTTGTAAATCACATGGGGGTTATCGCGCGTCCATTGATCGATCTGTGCCATCGTCCATGAACCGGGATTGCCGGAATCGGGCTGGCCGCACAGCCACAGCCTGATATGCGGCGCTTCCTGCCGCAGGCGCGCGAAAGCTTCCTGCAGCGTCGGCAGCCCCTTGATGCCGATCATGCGCCCCGCGAAAACGCAGATGAAATCGGAAGTCTGCGGCAACGGCGTCGCGGCAAGCCTGTCCGTCTCAACCCCGGAGCCGCGGATCAGCACCGTATGACGGCCATCGCCAGGCAAGGCGCCCAGCGCCTGCAACAATTTGCGGTCGTCGTCGTTCTGGAACAGCACCACGCTGCCCGGACGTCGCAGCAGCAGGCGGAAAGCCGGAATCAGGAACAGACGCACGGCCTTCGCCAGCGCCGTATCGGCGCTGAACACATATCCCAGGCCCGCGAACGCATTGACCACGCGCGGCACCTTGGCCTGCCAGGCGGCGAGGGAGCCGAACAGGATCGGTTTCATCGCGATATGGTGGACGACGTCGGGCTTTTCGGCCTGATAAAGCGCGCGCAGCGCCTGCACCTGCTTCACCGCCTGCCCGGCCTTCAGGCTGCGGCGGTCGAAACTGAAAGGGATCACCCGCACACCCTGCGCCTCGATGGCGGCGCGCGCGGCGCCGTCCGCCGTGATGACGGCGACATCATACCCGGCCTGCTGCGCCCCGCGCACGGTCGGCATCCGGTGCGAGAGGAAATACCAGTCCTCGGTTACGACGAAGATAAGCTTAGGCTTCTTCATGGCTGGGTTTGATCCTGAAAATAAATTGTATCGCCTTGCGGAAACGCCGCGCCCGCACCGACATATACATATGCAGGAACAGCAGCATAATCCAGGGATATGTCAGCCATGCCTGCGGCAAGCCGGAAAACTGGACGCTCAGGGCGAAGGCGCCGTAGAGAGCCACGATCAGCAGGATCGCAGGCACCGCATATTTCACCGGCACGCCCGCCGTGACGAAATGGTGATGGAAATGGTTATGGTCGGGATCGAACGGATGGCGTCCCTGCGACACGCGCCGCGCGAACTGGCTGCACGTATCCATGATCGGCAGGCCCAGAAGCCACGCCACGCTCATCGGCATGGCCACCGCCGTGGCAGGATCGCCCGCCATGTCGATGGCAAACCACGCGAGCGTCAGCCCCAGCGCCAGGCTGCCCGCGTCGCCCATGAAAATGCGCGCCTGTGAACACCACGGCGTGCGCATGTTGTGAAACAGGAACCCGGCCAGCGCCCCCATCATCGCCGCCAGCAGGATGGCGTGTTCAGCGTCGCCCGCCGCCAGCGCACAGGCCAGCAGGCCCGCGCAAACGATGAAACCGAGGCCGCCCGCCAGTCCGTCCAGCCCGTCCATCAGGTTGATGGCGTTAATCAGCAGCACGATGGCGATGACGGTAAAGGGGATGGCCATCCACCCGGTCCATAGATCGCCGAAGCCGAAAATATCGCCGAACCCCGTCACCTGCACCCCGCCCGGCAGCACGATGATGAAGGCGGCGGCGAACTGCGTGATGAATTTATAACCGGCGGGCAATGACAGGCGGTCATCCAGCGCCCCCACCCCGACCAGCAGCAGGAGCGCCAGCGCGAACGCCCCGAACGAGGAATCGGCATGACCCGATAAAAACACCAGCAGCATGAAAACCGGGAACACGACCAGCCCGCCCACAGGAGGAATTTCATCCTCGTGCTTTTTACGCCCGCCGGGCCGGTCGAGAAAACCGACGCGATGCGCGAAACGGCAGGCGAACGGCACCGCCGCCGCCACCGCAAGAGCGGCCACAGCGAATAACAGCAGCATCAGGGCATAAATTTCATGCAATGAAAACCGTTCCCTGCCGGCCGGCAAAAAATCTCTGTATGTATCGGCGCAACGGCAATCCCCTTAAAGTTATGCAGATCATTCACGGCGTTTGGCTTTCTGTCCATCCTTTTTGCGCGCCCTTTCGGCAAAACGCACAGGGGAGAGCGCCGCCGCCGTCGCCGCCGACAGGGAAAGCGGATGGCCGCAGATAAGATCGGCGAGATAAGCCGCGCCGGCCAGCGTGCCGATCAGCCCGTGCGAACCATGCGCCGTGGAAACGTACAGCCCCGGGCTTTCCGGAACCGCGCCGATCACCGGGAAACGATCTTTGGCGGCACAGCGCAGCGCGGCCCGCCCGCCCGTCACGCGGAAAACCCCGGCCAGCGACGGCACCGCCCGCTCCAGATGGGCGAGGATGGCATGATGGTCTTCATCCGTCACGGCAATATCGCTGCGCCACGGCTGGAAGGTCGCCCCGGCCACATACCCCTCGGGCTGCTGTGCCGTAAGATAGCCGCCGTAACAGATATTCGCCCGCACCGGCACGGGCCGCGACGCCGTCAGCGTGCTGATCTGCCCGCGCACGGTGTGGAGCGGCAGGTCCTGCAAGCCCGGATGGTCTTTCGCGGCGATGCCGTTGGCCAGAATGAGGGCGTCGTAATCGCGCGGATCGTAATCACCGGCAACGACGGCGACGCCTTCCACATAGGAACGGCACAACGCACGCGGCGAAACGAAACCCGAATCCGGCAGCCACAGAGCGTCATGCGCGATTACCACACCGGCCTTGTCGCTGGCCGCCGCCGCGTCCAGCATCACGGCATGATCGGGATGCCAGTTTCCGCCTTGCGCCAGCCCCGTGAGGCGCTTCTTTTTATCGTCGTCCGTCACCAGATGCAGGCTGCCGCAACGCGGCGCGGAACTGTTCAGCGCCGCCATGGCCGCATAACCGCTGCTGAAGAAATCGGTTTCGGCGCTGCGACGCTGCGCGAAACGCGGGTTGTAAAGCCCGACCGGATTACCCGAGGCATATTGCGCGACGCCGTCACGATCGAAAATCGTCACATCGACGCCGCGTTCTTTCAGCGCATGGGCACAGGACGTCCCCGCCAGCCCCGCTCCCACAATCGCCACGCGCCGCACCGCCCTGACCGGAGCGATTACGCCCGGCCCCTTGAATATCCCAGTGGTCATATCGCGCTTGCGGCCATAACCCCGCGCTTTGGTAACCTCAAATCCGTGCGCCGCCAGACCGCGCCGCACCGCGCCCGCCGCGGTGAAACTCGCAACGCGGGCGCCCGGCGCCGACAGGCGCGCCATTTCGCGGAAGAGAAGATCGCTCCACATTTGCGGATTCTTCGCCGGGGCAAAGCCGTCGAGGAACCACGCATCCACCCCGCGCGGCACGACCAGTTGCGGCAGGGCGTCGTTCACGTCGTCAAGGATCAGCGTCAGCCGCACGCGCGGGCTGAGGGATACGCGGTGAAAACCGTTCACCCGCAAGGGATAGGCTTCCACCAGCCGCTGAAGCCGCCCGCCGAAAAATCCGGCCCAGCCGGACAGCGCCGCGGCGATCCCGCCGCGCGGCAAGGGGAACATTTCAAAACTGACATAGTCGAGGACGGCACCCGGCGCCGCCGTTTCCTCGAACAGTTTCCATGCCGAAAGGAAATTCAGCCCCGTGCCAAATCCCGTTTCCGTAATCGTAAAATCCTGCCGATTTTCCCAGCCCGCGGGCAGGCCGTTCCCGCGCAGGAATACATGCGCGGTTTCCGCCAGACCGTCATCGGGGGAAAAATAGATATCGTCGAATTCGGCGGAGCGTATCGCGGGATCAGTCATGAGCGCACTATATACGGGAAACCGCGCGGGTAAAGTAACGGTTCCGCCTGAATCCGGAAAGGCCCGCACCGCTAATGGCACTGGAACCCCGAAGCCGCCCGGCCTATATTAAAGACTTGATCCGTGTTGTCTCCCAGCCTGTAAGGTATTTGAAAATATGACCAATCCGCTCCTGACCCCGTCGTCCCTGCCCAACCACGCCCCGGCGTTCGATAAGATAAAGGACGAGCATTTCGCCCCCGCGATCGCGGAGGGACTGGCGCAGGCTGAAAAAGAACTGGCGGCGATCAAGGACAACCCGGAAACCCCGACCTTCGAGAATACCATCGCAGCCCATGAAAACATGGGCGAGACATTAGGCCATGTGACCGAGATTCTCGGCAACCAGATCAGCGCGGCGGCCACTCCGGCGCTGGTCGAGATCAAGCAGGAAGCCGCGCCGAAACTGGCGGCGTTTTATTCGTCGGTCGCGATGGATGAAAAACTGTTCGACCGCATCAAGGCCGTATGGGACAAGGACAACGATAACCCGGACCTGACAGCCGAGCAGAAGACGCTGCTGAAAAACACCTATGACGGGTTCCGCCGCAGCGGCGCGC
>CAKTCH010000045.1 GCA_934538895.1 uncultured Alphaproteobacteria bacterium | reverse complement strand
CAGGATGGCCATGGGGAAACCGACAGCCAGTATAATCGCTTCCGGTAATTTGCTGCGCTCCGCCAGTCTCTGCGGGGTGGGGGAAAGCGTAAATACCCAGGGCTGGTTGGTGACATGGGTAGTCATCTGAAGGGCGTAAAGGTCGGAGTGACCCCGAGCGGCAGGCAGATTGCTGAAGAATTGCTTTCCGTCTTCGGAAACGGAAATATAATATTTGTCTTTAAGCCGCCCCGTTAAAACCTCGCCTATCAAACGGTTAAGCAATTTCTCAGTGTTGAACCCCGCGGCCATCACGCCGTCGTAAATGCCGTCGACATAGACGGGGTAATAATAGCTGAATCCCGTCTGCGGTCCCGAAAGAAATGGGATGACGCTGGTTGATTGCGGTTTTCCGGTTTCACGCGCACGCTGGATAGGCAGGGCGCGATGCGGATCTTTACTCAAATCCTTGCCCTTGACCTTTGCTTCCAGCGCCTGCGGCACCGACATGGCAATATGATTGTCGGCCATAACCCATGATATGCCGATCAGCGGCGTAAAATGTTCAAGGAATTGCCCGGCATCGCTGCGCCATACGCTTTCCGGCGTTCGGTTCTGGTGTTCCCAGCTTCTGGCAAAACGCTTGAGCGCGGCATAAGTGTCGGTCATGTAACCCTGAATGCCTGCCTGTATGAAATAGGCATCCTGATGAATTTGGGCGCGGAAGTCCTTTTCTTCCTGGCTATGCACAGCCGCCCACAGCGTAAGAGTGATAATAGCCAGACCCGTAAACACAGGCAGGGGCAGCCAGAGGGGGGTGGTATCGGAAATTTCAGCGGCAGCCATGTTCAGGCATATGCCGATAATGGTGAATGTAATCGACGTATGCAGGGCCATACCGGAGAAATGTTCCCATGTGGCCGACGCATCGACGCCGGTGATATATCCCATGGCCGTGACGAGCGCGACGGAAAAAACCACGCTGCCCATCAACGAAATGACGAGCGGAGTATAGCCGGAATTTTTGGCGTCCTTTTTCGACAGCACAAGAAGCAGCAGGGGAAGCCCCGTCATCAGAAAACATACGCAGGCATTCAATGTCATGCGCCCGGGCGCAGAAGAGCGGTAATCGGTAAAGGGTTTGACGAAGAATGTGTCGATTCTAAGATCGGTCTCGAACGCGTATTCGCAAATGGTGAGGCTGGCAATGATCGTAATAAGGCCGCTGGCCGCAAGGGCGGTTTTCTTCTTCCCGGCCAGCCAGAAGATAAAGGAAGCGGCTGTCAGAAGGAAACAAAGCGCCGTATTGAATTTCATCGGCGCAAAGTCAGGGCGGATTTGCACCAGGGAAATACTCTGCATGTACCAGCCTGCCATGACGCTGACGGCCAGCACGCCGATGATGATACTGCAAATTTTAATAAAAGTATGAGTTAACAAGCGCATGGCATTTCCTGATATCGCTCCCCGCCGCGAATCCAGATTACAGGCTACCATCACGCGGGAGAGCACTCTATACTTACTAAACAGGGCGTATGACTGCTTTTTTCTATAATATGGATCGGGAAAATTATTATGAAGAAACTTCAACGCATTCTTTGCGCCGACGATGAACCGGACATGCGGATGCTGATCGGCTTGTGTCTGAAAAATGTAGGAAACTACGAAGTTATGGTCTGCGCTTCAGGCAAGGAACTGCTGGAGAACGTAGAGCGTTGGAATCCGGATCTGATTATTCTGGATGCCGTCATGCCTTTCCTGAGCGGTCAGGAAACGTTTGAAAAACTGAGGGCGCAGGAAAACGGCAAAGATATTCCCGTACTGTTCATGACAGGTAAAGGGCGGGATCACGAAGAGGAATTAAAGGCTGCCGGCGCCATCGGCCTTGTGAGCAAACCGTTCGATCCGGTGCATCTGGCGGCGGACATTCAAAAAATCTGGGAATCGGCGCAAAATGGATGATGACAGACAACAGGAATATGAGCGTGCCTTCCGTGCTTTAAAGCACGTCTACATTCGCCGTTTATATAACACCGTCCGCATCATCGATAATATTATGACGCTTGAGAAGATTGTCCCCCTGAGTCACAACGATCTTGTCAGGGCGCAGGCTCTTGTGCATGGCCTGGCAGGGTCGGGCACGACATTTGGTTATCCGGAAGTCACCGCGGCGGGCCGCGCCGCCGACCATTTCCTTGAGGAATTTCTAAAAACCTGCCTAGATATCGTGAATATGAGCGATGACCAGCACCGCGAATTTCTGGCGTTGCTTAAGGCCGTTCAGGATGTTTGCTGCGATGTCTACGCGCGCGCGCGTCTTGCGTTTCCCGAGCTTGCCAACTCCAATATCTACACAACGCCCGGCAGCAAGGGTCATGCGCATATTCTGGTGGTCGATGACGATACTGAAATATCTTCTGTTATTGGCAAGGCATTGGAGTCGGAGGGCCGATCAGTTCAGATTACAGCCTCGGGCGAGGATGCCATGCATTATCTGGCGCATGTGCGCCCCGATCTGGTGTTGCTGGATATGAACCTGAAGAATATGAACGGGCTGGAGGTTCTACAGCAGATCAAGCAGAATGCGGAGTTCATGGATATTCCCGTCATTATGCTGGCGACCCGCCATAGCGAGGGCGATGAATTTTTTACCTTGTGGGCAGGGGCCGCGGCTTATGTGCGCAAGCCCGTCGAGATCGATATGCTGCTGCTCACGGTAAAGAGTATCGTCGATGGCGCCGCCGCGAGCGCTCAGTCTATATAGTTTTTATCGCGCATATTCTTGTTCTGCCCGAAATCCTCGCTCACGGCGAGAACGAAAGCGACCAGCGCTGTGACGATTCCGAACGAGACGACGAGCTTGGCGAAAATGCCCCACTGAAACCCGACCCACCAAAGCTGCACCACGATCATCCCGCATATCGCGGTAATCAGCGCCACCAGAACGGAGAAGAGGATTTTAGAGCGTGCGGCAGGCAGGTCGTAATCGACCGCCGCCAGGAACGAGATCAGGCTGCCGCCGAGCGACAGCGTAATCAGCGTCTTGACAAAATCATCCCATTCCAGGATTTCCGTCCACATCTGGACCAGCAGCAAGACCGCCCCCAGAATGCCGGTGGCCATCAGCGCGTAGAACATGACTTTACCGCGAATTTTCATCTTACACGGGCCGCTTCATGATAGTCAGGAACGCTTCGCGGCTGAAGAAAATCAACTCGCGGCGCGATTCACGCTCCATCGTGACGACTTCCCAGCCTTCGGCGGCGTTCTTGTTCAGAAACTCGGAATAACGCACTGGATTTACGCGCGACCCGCCCAGAAAGATGGAACCGAGCAGAGGCTCGCGATATATCGTAACTTTATATTCGTATTTTTGCTGCGACATAAAATCAACCTTTCAGTTTTGCGGTCAGGATATCGTTGACAGCCGCCGGATTCAGCTTGCCGCCGGAGATTTTCATCACCTGTCCGACGAAGAAGCCGAACAGCTTGTCCTTGCCGGAACGGAACTCTGCAACCTTGTCGGGGTTCGCGGCCAGCACTTCGTCGATCACTTTCTCGATCGCGCCTGTATCCGTCACCTGCTTCAGCCCTTTTTCATCGACGATAGCCGCCGGATCTTTACCGCTGTTGAACATCTCGGCGAATACGTCCTTGGCGATCTTGCCGGAGATGGTGCTGTCGGAAATAAGGCCGACAAGCTGACCGAGCTGCGCGGCGCTGACCGGGCTTTCGGTGATGGCTTTGCCGTCCTTGTTCAGCACCGCCAGAAGTTCGTTCATCAGCCAGTTCGCGACCAGCTTCGCGTCCCGGCCCTGGGCGGCGGTTTCGAAATAATCGGCACGGCTGCGCTCCGCGATCAGGACGCTCGCATCATAAGCGCCCAGCCCGTAATCCTTCATAAAGCGGTTTTTCTTCTGGTCGGGTAATTCCGGTAATGATTTTTTGATGCCTTCGACGAATTCCGGCTTCAGCACCAGCGGCAGCAGGTCCGGGTCCGGGAAGTAACGGTAGTCGTGTGCCTCTTCCTTGGAGCGCATGGAGCGTGTTTCACCCTTGGCCGGGTCCCACAGGCGCGTTTCCTGCCGGATCGCGCCGCCGCCCTCAAGGATTTCCACCTGACGGCGCGACTCGTAAGCGATCGCCATCTGCACGGCCTTGATCGAGTTCACGTTCTTGATCTCGCAACGCGTGCCGAGTTTTTCATCGCCCACGCGACGCATGGAAAGATTGACGTCGGCGCGCATGGAGCCCTCATCCATATTGCCGTCGCATGTGCCCAGATAGCGCAGGATCATACGCAGCTTGGAAAGGTAGGCCGCGGCTTCCTCGGCGCCGCGAATATCCGGACGCGACACGATTTCCATCAGCGCCGTGCCGGAGCGATTCAGATCGACGAACGATTTGGCCGGGTGCTGGTCGTGCAGGGATTTGCCGGCATCCTGTTCCATATGCAGACGCTCGATGCGCACGGGTTTGATCGTGCCGTCGGCCAAGTCAATCTCGATCTCGCCTTCACCCACGATCGGGTGTTGGAATTGTGATATCTGGTAACCCTGTGGCAGGTCGGGGTAAAAGTAATTCTTGCGCTCGAATACGGATTCAAGATTGATCTGCGCGTTCAGGCCCAACCCGGTGCGTACGGCCTGCTCGACGCAATATGCGTTCAGGACGGGAAGCATCCCCGGCATGGCGGCATCGACAAAGCTGACCTGGCTGTTAGGCGCGGCGCCGAAATCGGTAGAGGCCCCGGAAAACAGTTTCGATTGCGACGTAATCTGCGCATGGACTTCCATGCCGATCACGATTTCCCAATCACCCGTTTCGCCCTTTACAATCTCAGCCATAATAACTCACTTTCCTTGGTTTGAATCCCTGCTAGTCGCGGCGTCCGTATTTACGCACGCAGAATGAACGTTCGGTAGCATAGCGCACGGGGAAATCGCGCCCCTTCATCAGCGCCTCCACGAGGTCACCCTCCAGAGGGCGCTTTGAATTCATGCGCAGCTTGATAAATGCGGGCGCTTCACGGTCCCAGTAATCCGTCAGTTGGTTGTTGACGCATGTGCACATCATTTCCAGTTCGTCCTCGCTCTTGACGTATTTGAAAATGTCGGGCGTGTGCGTGCAATAATGATAAGTGGCTGCGCGGCCCGGCACACCGATGCACTGGCCGTATACTTCCGTGACGGCCTTGCGCGGGTCCATCGCCGCGCCTTCGCCGGTGGCAAGGAAGGCGCGCTCCTCCATGGTCAGGCTTTTGTTATAAAGCTGTGCGGAAAGGCACAGGCAATATTCTTCGTTTTCCGTGGCGCTCAGGTCGGAGTATGGCTTGCCCAGGCAGCGTTTGTATAACTGGTCGGAAAGCTGCCTAAGTGTCTGCGGTGCGCCGGGAAGGGTAAGAGACGGGCCGGGGGCTAAAAAGTCTTGCGCGCGCGCCATCGAAACCGGCCCTGTATAAAGGCCCGATGCGATGAGCAGGAATGTCAGCACGCGTAAAAATAACATCTGATTATGGCTGCGTTGCGGGTTCATGTCCGGCGGGGGATTGCGCCGCCGGTTCTTGCGGTTCAACAGGTTCGGCGCTGCATCCCACCAGATTGTTCAGGTTCTGGCTTTTAACCTGAGCGTGCGCAAGGATCGCGCCCAGAGGATTGGCTATTGCCGCCGTGGAATCTTTTTTCAAAGCGTCTTCCATGAACGTCCCGGCCTTGCCGGCATACCAGGCGGCTGTCTTTTGCGCCGCGCAGCTGCATACGGCGGGCGTATCGAAATCGTTGTCCAGATCGTAAAGCTGCTTGTTGCTTACACACTCGTAATCAAACATCTCCGCGGCGACGACCTCGGTGCAGGGGGCATAGACGTTCACCAGCATTTTCTTCATGGCGGCCTGCCCCTCGGGCGTTTTCTCCGGCATGACGGCCAGCTCCTCGGCGGTCAGCATGGTCGCCACGCGCGCGGCGGTGCAGGCGCACAAGTCGCGCATGGCTTCGCCGGGGGCCTTGGCGCTGGCGGTGCAACTGGCGAAATATTTATTGGCCTGATCGCGGCTTACGGGGGCGGCCTGCGCCGTCACGGATAGGCCCAGCAGCGATACGCAGAACAACGCAGCAATAAAATGCTTCATGGTCATGTCCTTTCGTCGTCAGGCGGCCTTCTTGATCGTTTGCGGCACGGCGGTAAAGGCGGCGGCGGTTTCAATATAATCGCTGACGCGGAAAACGGTTTCCTCGTCCCAGGGGCGCCCCAGGATTTGCAGGCCCAGCGGCAATCCCTGCGCATCGAGGCCCGCCGGAACCGACATGCCGGGCATACCTGCCAGCGAGGCGGGAACCGTGAACACGTCATTCAGATACATCTTCAGCGGGTTGTCGTCGTTCTCACCGATCGCAAACGCCGCCGAGGGCGCCGTCGGCGTCAGGATGACATCGCATTGTTTGTAGGCGTTTATAAAGTCCTCATAGATCAGGCGGCGCAGTTTCTGGGCTTTGATATAATAGGCGTCATAATAACCAGCCGACAGGACGTAAGTTCCGATCAGGATGCGGCGCATCACCTCGCTGCCGAAACCTTCGGCGCGGGTGCGGCCATACATGTCGTTCAGGTTCTCACCCTCGACGCGCAAGCCGTAACGCACGCCATCATAACGGGCGAGGTTGGACGAGCATTCCGCCGGGGCGATGATATAATATGTCGGCAACGCGTATTTCGTGTGCGGCAGGGAAATATCGATAATCTCCGCGCCGCCGGCCTTCAGCCAGTCCATGCCTTTTTGCCAGATCGCGCTGATCTCGGCGGGCATTCCCTCGACGTTATATTCTTTGGGAATACCGATTTTCAACCCTTTGACGTTGCCTGTCAGCGCCGCCGCGAAATCGGGTACCGGCTTGTCCGCCGATGTGCTGTCTTTCGGGTCGTGGCCCGCCATCGATTTCAGCACGATGGCGCAATCCTCGACGTTGCGGGCGAAGATGCCGGGCTGATCGAGGGAAGAGGCGAACGCAATCACGCCCCAGCGCGAGCAGCGGCCATAAGTCGGCTTGATCCCCGCGATGCCGCAGAACGCGGCAGGCTGGCGGATCGAACCGCCCGTATCCGTCCCCGTCGCCGCCATGCACGACCGCGCCGCCACGGCTGCCGACGAACCGCCGGACGAACCGCCGGGCACGAGATCGACATTGCTGCCGTCGTTACGCTTCCACGGGCTGATGACATTGCCGAACGCCGATGTCGAGTTCGAAGAACCCATCGCGAATTCGTCAAGATTGGTCTTGCCGAGGAATAGCGCGCCGTCGGCCAGCATCTTGCCGGAGACGGTGGACTCGTATTGCGGCACGAAGTCGCCGAGAATCTTGCTGGCGGCGGTGGTGCGCACCCCCTTGGTGCAGAACAAATCTTTCATACCGACGGGAATGCCTTCCAGCGGGCGCATGTCGCCGGCGGCGATTTTCCTGTCGGACTCTTTCGCCGCTTCCAGCGCCAGCTCCGGCGTCTCGGTAATGTAAGCGTTCAGATGCCGCGTTTCTTCCATCATCTTTATATGCGCCTGCGTCAACTCGGTTGCCGAGAATTCCCTCTTCTTCAGGCCTTCAAGCGCTTGGGCGATAGTTTGATTGGTCAGTGCAGTCATTTTTTCCAGTTTCTAGTTTTGAATTGTCAGTTTTAGGAGGGGTAAGAACGTGACCTGCCAGCCACTAATAAATTACCCGCTCTCCACTCAAATCATTCCACCACTTTCGGGACGACGAAGAAGCCTTCCATGCTTTCAGGCGCGTTTGCCAGAATCTCTTTCTGGTAGCCGCCGTCGTTCACGGCATCGGCGCGCAGCTTAAGGTCGGCATTGACGACGTTCGCAAGCGGCGCGACGTTGTCGGTGTTCACTTCGTCCAGCATCTCGACCCATTTGACGATCCCGGCGACCTGAGGTGTGAACCGTTCCAGTTCTTCCTCGTTCAGTTTCAGGCGGGCGAGTCCGGCGACCTTGCGCACGGTTTCCTTATCAATGGACATGATTGTTATTCCTCTGTAATTTCCTTAAAGGTTTTACACCCCAGCCCTCCGGACAGCAAGCGCAACATGACCCTTGGATTACTCAGAGATATCATAGATTCATGCCCGGAAAATGTCCGGCTTCTGGGACTTGATATCGGGGAGCGCACCATCGGCGTCGCCTTGTCTGATTCTGGCCATAGTATCGCAACGCCGCTTAAACTGATCGAACGCACCAAGTTTACGAAAGATATTCTGGAACTGAAAAAGATCGTCACCGATTACTGTATCGGTGGATATGTTCTGGGATATCCTGTGAATATGGACGGGACAGAAGGGCCGCGCTGCGATTCCATCAAGGATTTCGGACGCGAGATGGCCAACCATCCGGATATCTTTGGGGAAAACCCGTGGATAGCCCTGTGGGACGAAAGGTTATCCACAGTCTCTGTGAATAAATTTCTTATTGGTGATGTGGATATGTCAAGAACGAAGCGCAAACAGAACGTTGATAAGCTGGCCGCCCAGTTCATTCTTCAGGGCGCGCTCGATACGCTGAAAAACGCGACCGGCGCGGCGTTCGACACGGCCTATATCGCGGAGCAGCGCACCGCGCATGAGGCGGCGCTGACGACGCTGCGTGACTATTCGCTCAACGGGAGCGTGCCGTCGCTGAAGGCTTTCGCGACCGAAGTCGTGCCGACCGTCGCCGCTCACCTCAACATGGCGAAGGGCCTCAAACCCTGATCGCGGACCGTCCGGCGGTCCGTTGAGAGAAAGGAAGCCGGCGCGATTTCACGCGCCGGTTTCGCTTATGGGGCGAGCATCTGGCGATAGCGCGCGAAGCAGCGCGCGCCCGCCTCCAGGCGGATCAGCGCGCCTTCCGCGATCGCCCTGGCGCGCCTCGGGTCTTCCTCCACGAGCGGTAGCAGCGCTTCGCGGTTCCAGTCGGCGCTGTGCTTGACG
>CAKTCH010000044.1 GCA_934538895.1 uncultured Alphaproteobacteria bacterium | reverse complement strand
ACACGCAAACCTCCCCGACCAGAGTCGAGGAGTGAATGACGGTTCACAAACCGCATTTGACAGGGGTTATCAAGCCCCACTAGCTGCGAGTGCAGCTAGTAGTTCGACAATAGAGGGAAGTCTTGCGGGGGTTCAAGTGAAATCTTTGTATACTGGAGATTGCACTTAAATTTTTAGGTAAAAAATCCTATGCATCACTTGATTTTTATCATGGTAAGTTCATGTCATGGGTATAGGCTAGGGATATCAGGATCTTAACGCTTTCCCATGTGTTGTTCTGATAGAATGAAGGGCCTGCTTTATAAAGAGGTTGCAAGATGGATTTCGATAAATTCACAGAAAAATCAAAGGGTTATCTGCAAAAGGCACAGACGCTGGCGATGCAGAACAAGCATCAGTCGCTGGAGCCTGAACATCTCCTGCGCGTAATGCTGGACGATGAAGAGCAGCTGATTCAGAAATTGATCCGCGAGGCGGGCGGCGACCCTAATAAAGTGGCCCGCAAGACCGATGAGGCCATTGTCAAAATCCCGGTCGTCACAGGGTCGGGAGCGGGGGGCTTACGTATTTCAACCGATTTGGCAAAAATGCTTGATAGCGCATTGTTATTGGCTGAAAAATCGGGCGATAAATTTATCTCCGGCGATCGCGTTTTGCAGGCCATGTCACTCCTGCGCGGCAGCCATGTCGAGGAAATCCTGACCGATGCGGGCGTAACCCCGCAAACCCTGAATGATGCCGTGAACAAGCGCCGCAAGGGCCGCACCGCCGACTCTGCCACGGCGGAGGGCCAGTTCGACGCCCTGAACAAATATGCCCGTGACCTGACCGAGGCCGCCCGTGACGGCAAGCTGGACCCGGTGATTGGCCGGGACGAGGAAATCCGCCGCACCGTGCAGGTGCTGTCCCGCCGTACCAAGAACAACCCTGTCCTGATCGGCGAGCCGGGGGTGGGTAAAACCGCCATTGCCGAGGGGCTGGCGCTGCGCATTATCAATGGCGACGTGCCGGAAAGCCTTCAGGGCAAGCGCCTGATGGCGCTGGATTTAAGCGCCATGGTGGCGGGGGCCAAATTTCGCGGCGAGTTCGAGGAGCGCCTGAAAGCCGTCATGGACGAAATCCGCGCCCATGCCGGGGAAATCGTTATCTTTCTCGATGAGCTACATACGCTGGTAGGCGCTGGCAAGGCGGACGGGGCGATGGATGCCTCTAATATGCTGAAACCCGCACTTTCCCGGGGCGAGCTGCATATGGTCGGCGCGACCACGCTTGATGAATATCGCAAATATATCGAGAAGGATGCCGCGCTGGCGCGGCGCTTCCAGCCCGTTTTCGTGTCAGAACCGACGGTTGAAGATACGATCTCTATCCTGCGGGGATTAAAGGAAAAATACGAAGTGCACCACGGCGTGCGTATCACCGATGCCGCGATTGTGAGCGCCGCAACGCTTTCCAACCGCTATATCACCGACCGCTTTCTCCCTGATAAGGCTATCGATTTGATCGATGAAGCCTCCAGCCGCCTGCGGATGCAGGTGGACAGCAAGCCCGAGCAGATCGACGAATATGACCGCCGCATCATCCAGCTGAAAATCGAACGCGAAGCCCTCAGGAAAGAGAGCGACCGCGGGTCGAAAGAGCGTCTTGAGAAACTTGAGAAAGAACTTGAAGAACTTGAGTTAAAATCTTCTGAATTAACGAAAATTTGGCAATCGGAAAAAGAAAAACTTTCCGCCGGGCAGAAGTTTAAGGAGGAGCTTGAAAAGGCCCGTATCGAACTCGATCAGGCCGAGCGCGCGGGCGACTGGGCCAAGGCCGGGGAGATCAAATACGGCACCATCCCCGAACTGGAACGCGGCCTCGAACGCGCCAGCCAGACCACGACCGAACGCAACCTCATCAACGAGGAAGTGACCGAGGACGATATCGCCGCCGTGGTCAGCAAATGGACGGGCATCCCCGTCGATAAGATGCTGGCGGGCGAACGCGAGAAATTGCTGGCTATGGAAACCAGACTGAGTCAGCGCGTGGTCGGACAGGATGCCGCCGTCCACGCCGTCGCCAACGCCGTCCGCCGGGCACGGGCAGGGTTGCAGGACCCCAACCGCCCGATCGGTTCGTTCCTGTTCCTTGGGCCTACCGGGGTGGGGAAAACCGAGCTGACCAAGGCGTTGGCCGAGTTCCTGTTCGACGACGATACCGCTCTGGTACGTATCGATATGTCGGAATTCATGGAACAACATTCCGTCGCCCGCCTGATCGGCGCCCCCCCCGGCTATGTCGGGTACGAGGAAGGCGGGGTGTTGACCGAGGCCGTCCGCCGTCGCCCGTATCAGGTCGTCCTGTTCGATGAGGTGGAAAAAGCCCATACGGACGTCTTTAACGTGCTGCTACAGGTTCTGGACGATGGCCGCCTGACCGACGGGCAGGGCCGCACGGTCGATTTCACCAATACGGTGCTGATCCTGACGTCTAACCTGGGTGCCGAGGCGCTGCGCGACCTGCCGGAAGGCGGCGATGTGGAATCCGTCCGCAATCAGGTGATGGACAGGGTCCGCGCCAAATTCCGCCCCGAATTCATCAACCGTCTCGACGAAATCCTGCTGTTCCGCCGTCTGGGCCGCGCACAGATGTCAGGCATCGTCGATATCCAGCTGACCCACCTGCGCAAGCTGCTGGCCGATCGCCGCATCACGCTTAATCTGGATGACGCCGCCAGGGAATGGCTCGCCGATAAGGGTTACGACCCGGCTTACGGCGCCCGCCCGCTCAAGCGCGTAATCCAGACGAATTTACAGAATAAACTAGCGCAATTGATCCTTGAAGGTGGCATCGAAGACGGCGCCACCGTGAATGTCGGCGTCAAAGCCGATGACCTCGATTTCAGGGTCGGCAAACCCGCCGCTGGCAAAGTGGCGGCTTAAAGCTGGCAAGACCCTTCCGTATATGTTATAAGTATATTAATCTGTATTTAGTAAAATTGCTTTTACGACAAAAAGATTGTGTGCGAAGGGGGAGTCTTGGGGTTCCAGGAAAAATTTGCCAACCTGTTGGACGAGTATAATCTGGTTGCCGGCCGCTATAATAGCCATCAGCCCAATGCGCGTTCGTCGCCCGGTTTGACTGCGCTGGTCGATCGTGCGACCAAAGGCGCCAATCACGTGTTTTTCGGCGAGCCACATATCGACGGCATGGTCGTTAAGCAGTACGAAATGATGGCCCATAACCCGGAGATGTTTAAAGCTGCCGCCGCCAACGGTGTAAAACATCTGGCACTGGAATTCCCCAACGAGTTGCAACCGGACCTGGATAAATATCAAAGCGGCGCCATGTCACGCGTTGATTTTTCCCAACGTCTGAATGATTATGATCCGGTGTGGTTTAAAGATAAAGGCGTGAAGGATCAGTTTAAAGAAAATTTAATAAAAACTATAGATAACGCACACGCTGCGGGTATGAGTGTGCATTTTGCCGATTTAAAGGTAAGCAGGGACTTAAAAAATATGTACCCGCCCAGTGCCCAGCTAAAAGAATTAGAATTGGCTGAGGATTGCCGTGAGAAATTCTCTGACATGCCTCTTCAGTCTTGTATTACTGAACAGGCTGCTAAATTACCCATAGAAACCTTGACGCAGCTTCAGCGGGACATAGAGGCTCATCAGGAGCGATGGACCATAAACCGCATGGATGATACGGAGCAATATCTGTATTTGCGCGAACGTATCGCGCCGCATGAGGGAATTATGGGGGTGGTAGGCAGCAACCACCTCAACAACAGCATGGATGGTAAAGCCGGGCACAAAATCATGGGTATTGACGACTATCTTGAATCTGAGGGCAAGAAAGTCACGACCATTGAGGTCCACACCGGGAAAACAAGAGACTTCACGCGTGATCTGGCCGTTGAAACGGGGCGTATCCCACAGGACCCGCCAGATTATGTGATCGATCTGGATAAGCGGACAATCGAGTCGCAGCAAGATGGTGCCATCACCGGCATGGACAGCGCAATAGAGACACGTTTGACCGAGCAGTATCGGCAACCATCCGTGCGGCCCGCTGCCAATAATGCGCTCGGATACCAATAATATCAGAACGGTATCATTGCCAGGTAAGCGCGCCGGGCGATGAAATTTATCCCGGAAAAGACGGACACCGCCTTATGCCGCTTTCCTGACTAAAATTGGATTGAGCCAGCACCTCCACATTCGTGCCGCTATTGGTGGAATTGTCCACTGAGAGCCTTATAAGCGGCAAACAGCGAGGGCACTTAATAGTAATTTGCCGTCATTGCGAGGAGCGTAGCGACGAAGCCATCCAGTACCGGATTAACCGCTTCAGGATGGCTTCACTATGCTCGCCATGACAATCCCTGATGTAGCCCTGCTTCAATAAAATAAAATTATATCATTATGTTAATAAAAAGGGCCGCGACTGATCGTTGTCTCGGGCACGGATTCCCGTTAATCTGTAAAGGGTTTGATTCACGGCCTTTCCGGCCATTTTTTCAGGACTTTTTTCATGATCCGCCAGCTTCGTTACGCCGCTGTGGCTTTGCTCCTTGCTTCCTGTTCCACGGTGATCGACGGCCAGATTCAGGACGTCACCATCGAAACGACCGGGGCCAGCAATACGCTTTGCTATATGCAGAACCGCGAATTCAGTTTCCGTTTCTATCCGCCGCAAACGCTGAAAGTAACCAAATCGGCAGACCCGTACACCATTCGCTGTCTCGCGCCCGGAAACCGTGAGAAGACGATCGTCGTCGAACCGAAAGTATCGGATAACGTTTACTGGAACGCCACGAACGTCGGTGCGGGCGTACCGATTGATCATCTGTCATCGGCCATGTATGAATTGCCTGATAAGATCGTGATCAATTTTGAAGGCATGATTCCGAGCGGTTACGAACAGCCGGGCTATAACAGCTTCTTCGACAGGAATCCCCAGTTGAAGGGTGTGGAGGAATTCCGCCCCGGCCAGGCGGCGCTGCTGCGCGATGCCGGAGAGCCGTCGCATGAACTGCGGAAACGCGGGGAAGCAGGCAGTGATGAAGAAACTATCCCATCAGGCGGCCCGGTTAGCGGTGCCGCGCTGATGAGCATTGAACCGCTGCCGCCGGTCATCACGACGGCACCGCCGCCGCCCGTGCCCGCCACCAGCCGAAGCATGTCGGCGGAAGACCTGACGCGCTCGATGAACCCGCAGGTTTTCGGCCAGGGATCGTCGATGCCGGCGGCTGTGTCCGCGCCCGTGCCGATGGGTGCGCGCTGATCCATGACGGGTGTACCTGAAACTTATTTCTTCTGCGGCGTAGGCGGCAGCGGTATGAGCGCGCTGGCGCTGGCCATGCTGGCCGAAGGGCACATCGTCAAAGGCTCCGACCGCAGCCGCGATCAGGGGCAGTCACCGGATAAATTCGCCGCGCTCGCCGAAGCGGGTGTGCGTCTCTACCCGCAGGATGGCAGTGGCATCGACGCTTCCGTCGGTGTGCTGGTGGTATCCACCGCGATCGAACCGTCCATTCCCGATGTGATAGCGGCGCAGGCCCGCAATATCCCGATCGAGAAACGCGCTGCCGTACTTGCCGGATTGCTGCGGCAAAAGCGCGGTATCGCCGTAGGCGGTACCAGCGGTAAATCGACGGTCACCGGCATGGCCGGCCATATATTGAATTATGTGGGGCTGGATGCCACGGTCATTAACGGCGCGGCCATGCTGAATGCCGGCAATGCCAAAGGGTTGGGCAACGCCGTAATCGGCAAGGGCAACCTGATCGTCGTCGAGGCGGATGAAAGCGACGGCTCCATCGTGCTGTATGAAGACGATATCGCCATCTCCGTCCTCAATAACATCACGCTCGATCATAAGCCCGTTGATGAATTGCGCCCGCTGTTCAGTAATTTCGTCAGCAGGGCGAAAGAGGGTGCCGTCATCAATCTGGACGATGCTGAAGCCTGCCGGATGGCGGCATTGAACCCGCGCCGGAATTTTACATTCAGCCTGAAGGATAAAAACGCAACGCTGTTTGCTGACAGCATTGTTTATGCCGCTGGCGGATCGGCCTTCCGTGTGATCGATAACGATGCGGGTGAATCCGCCGCGGTCGATCTGCATGTGCCGGGCCGCCACAATATCGAGAACGCGCTGGCGGCCATCGGCGCGGCGCGCATGGCCGGGATATCGCTGGAAGACGCCGCCGAAGCGCTGGCACATTTCAAGGGCGTGAAGCGCCGTCTGGAATTTATCGGTCAGGAAAACGGCATCACGGTCATCGACGATTTCGGCCACAACCCGGATAAAGTGGCGGCCTCGCTGGCGGCACTGCACCAGTCGCCGGGGCGCGTGATCGTGATATTCCAGCCGCACGGCTTCGGCCCGATGAAAATGATGCGCCGGGAATTGACCGCGGCATTCGCCCAAGGTATGGACGCGCAGGACATCCTGCTGTTCTCCGATATTTTTTACGCGGGCGGATCGGCACAGAAAGATATTTCATCGGCGGACCTCGCGCAGGATGTAGTGAATCTGGGCCGCAACGCACGGCATATCCCGACACGCCTTCTGATTCAGGATTTCCTGAAAGCGGAAATGAAACCGGGTGACCGCGTGGTGGTGATGGGCGCGCGCGACGACACGCTCACCGATTTCGCCAAAGCCATTCTGGCGGACGCCAGGGCGCTCAAACCCTGAATTAAACGCCTTGGCAGTTCAGTATGGGCATTGCGCATTCCTCCTGCCGATTTTTGTCACTTGCCGCCCTTCTTCTTTTTCCCGAAACGTTGCTCAATATAGGCATACAGGGCACGCAGCCCCATTTCCGTGCCGCCGCGCGAACGGCCTGGTCGTCCGCCCGTTTCCCATGCGAACAGGTCTATATGAACCCAGTCGATGGCCGGATCTACGAACGTCTCTAGGAACAGCGCCGCATGAATGGTGCCGCCGCGCGCATTGCCGATGCTGCAAATATCGGCGATATCGCTGGCCATATGCTTGCGGTACGACTGGATCAGGGGCAGGGGCCACAGATCGTCGTTCACGCGCGCGCTGATATCCTTCAACTGGAATGCCAGCTTTTCGTTGTTGGAAAACAGCGCGGGCACTTCCGGCCCGATGGCCGCCCCGCCCGTCAGCGTGGCGAAATTCACCATGAACTCTGGTTTCTCCTCGCTGGCCAGCGCCAGCGCATCGCTCAGGATCAGGCGGCCTTCGGCATCCGTATCGCCCACTTCCACGGTAATGCCTTTACGGCTTTTAATCACATCGGACGGACGATATGAATCGCCGGAAATCGAATTCTCAACCGCCGGAATCAGCACGCGCAAACGCACGGGCAATTTGTGACGGACGATCAGCAACGCCAGCGCCAGCACATGCGCGCCGCCGCCCAGATCTTTCTTCATCGTATGCATGGCCGTGCCGGGCTTGAGATCGAGGCCGCCCGTATCAAAGCAAACGCCTTTGCCGACCAGCGTTACTTTCGGATGTTTCGGGTCGCCCCATTTCAGGTCGATCAAGCGCGGGCGACGGCTGCTGCCTTTGCCGACATTCCAGATCATCGGGAAATTCTGCGCCACCAGTTCCTTGTCTTTAATGACTTTGACGGTCAGGCCTTCCTCCCGGGCGACCGCACGCACCGCTTTCTCCAATTCAGCCGGTCCCATGTCGTTCGCGGGGATATTAATCAGTGTGCGGATCATCAGCGCCGCTTCGATATGTGCCAGCGCCGAAGCTTTATCGGCCTCCTTCGGCCACACCAGACGCGGCAGCGCCTCCGTCTTGCGCGCCTTGTAATCCTCGAAACGATAACCGGCAATGCCCCAGCCGATGCAGGCCTGCGTGGCGTCGTCGCCTTTCACGCCTTCGAGCCTGAATGTCGTGCCTTTAAGAACTTTCTCCGACAGCGCCCGCGCCAGACAATCCGAAGCCGGAGCCAGATCGAACGTCTGCACCGGCGCGTTCACCCCGGCCAGCACGCGCGCCAGCGCTCCTTTCTCATCATAAAGCACCAGCACTTGCCCCGGCTTACCCGTAAAGCCGGACTGTTCAGCCCGGTGACGCGTAGCGGCATCGGCTTTCTTCAGCCAGTCAGGCGCGGTCTTGTCGTTCAGGATTGTGATGGCCACCGAATGCCGGGCGGCTGTGACGGCAAAATTCGCAGGCAGTTTAAACAGGGCAGATGTCATGGCAATTTCTCGTTCAGGGCAAGAAGGATACTTTCACCATTATTAGAAATAAAAAAGTACCCCGCAAGGGGCATTACACGAACCCGCTGGGTGCCTTCAGCTTCAACTATCTGGGCCAGACCGGCCAGCTTATCAGCCAGCAGGCCGGGGCTGTCGGGACGCAGTGGGGCTATGAAGACATCTGCAAGTCGCCGATTATCACCGACTAAATCTTCGTCACATGGCGTGATCACGATCAGTTCGACCGCGCTTTCTGAAAGTTGAAACCTGTCCTTTAACAGGGATTAGGACGGAAGCATCCGAAGGCAGGCACGTGAAGCAGCGGCTACTAAACACCGCTCCGCCACGTTGCCTGCTGATAGGTATAGCAATATCTTTCAGTCTTATAGGATAATCGCTCATCGTTCGAAACCCGCAGATCCGTGAAAGGGTAGGCAAAAGTTAAGATGGCGGTGCATGTAGTCTACCGCTAACCATTCTCATGAAAAACACAAGTATACACAACGATCAGACTGCTTCCGCCGGGATTGCGCATTCCTCAAGCGTCATACCATCCAGTTCATGCAAAAACGCTTTGCGGGCAGCGAGTATCTTGTGTTTAAAGCGGCAGGCCGAAGTCAGGGTGCAATTGCCGCCATCGGCGCGAAAGCATTCGACAACTGCGGTATCCGGTTCCAGCCAGCGTACGATGTTCCCGATTGGCGCTTTACCGGCTTCGGGAGCCAGCCGGAAACCACCGCCTTTGCCGCGGAATGTTTCGATATAACCGCCCCTGGCAAGGCTCTGAATAACTTTGGTCAGGTGATTGCGG
>CAKTCH010000043.1 GCA_934538895.1 uncultured Alphaproteobacteria bacterium | reverse complement strand
GCCGATATCCATGACAGCGATAGAAATAACAGGCTTGTTGCCGTCGAGGATAAAAGGTTTCCTGTAAGCCTTGAATGGCGACAAGCCATCGGTGCGCACGGCCGGCAAGCGCCCCTGCGGCGTTTCATCATATAACCCGTCAACAGGGGCAATAGCCATGCCGTTGGCATAGCGTTGAATACCATCACGCTGCAGATTTTCATCGGCACCCGTTTTTTCCGGCGCTACAGCCGCATCAATATCAGTTTCAGGAACTTCCACAGGATGCGCCGCGATTTCATCCACGGCGGCAGGGCGTTGCACAGGCTGACTCATCGGCAGCACACGGTCGATGATAACCGTGCTGGAAACCAGTTTTTTCTCGCGCGCATTGACAACCTGCACCCCATTCAGGGCGGCCCAGCCGAACAACCCGGCATATATCAGGGTGACAGCCGCCAGCCCCAAGCCAAAACCTTTTACAACTCCACGTTTCTGTTCCGAGGCCAGTAACTTCATATCCTACCGGGGCGTGCTGTTGTCTTGCGGCATGATATCCCGCGAGTCTTCTTTCACGGGAGGCTCAGTCTGGGGTTTGTTATTGTTGGCGGGCGGCACGGATTTAGCAGGCGTTGTTGCCGCTTCCTCTGCCGACGCCGCCGCTTCATCCTCAACCACCGGCTTTGAATGGTTCGCGCCATAGATCGCCACACCACGAACCAGATCGACCGCGCGGGCCAGCTGGTAATCATCCTGAAGATTTACAAGCTTGCTGGCGTCAGGCTTGGCCGATGTATCGGTTTTGGACGCGTCCGGTGCTGGAGCGCCGGTTTCCGTAGTCGGCGTCACCGTTTTTTCCGGCTTCTTGCTGTCCAGCGCACCGCGCAGGTCGGCTTCGGAAATACGTTCCGATTTGATCGTCTCGATTTTTGCCTGTTCGATGACGATATCCGGCTCGATGCCCTTGGCCTGAATCGAACGGCCGGAAGGCGTATAATAACGCGCCGTCGTCAGGCGCATCGCACCATGACCCGGCAGCGGGATCACCGTTTGCACCGAACCTTTGCCGAACGACTGCGTGCCGACGACGATGCCGCGATGATGGTCCTGCAACGCGCCGGATACGATCTCTGACGCCGATGCGGAACCGCCGTTGATGAGCACGACGATCGGCAGGCCGTTGGTAACATCGCCCGGCGTGGCGTTATCGCGCTCGGTATCCTGCGCATGGCGTCCGCGCGTGGAAACGATTTCCCCTTTATCGAGGAACAGGTCGGAAACGGAAATGGCCTGATCCAGCAAACCGCCCGGGTTGTTGCGCAGGTCGAGAATAATGCCGCTTAAATTATTGTCTTTCTTCGCCATGAATTCGGCAATGGCCTTCTTCACACCCGCATCGCTGTTCTGGTTGAACGTCGTGATGCGGATATAACCGATATCCTTGCCGATCATCTCATACTTGACGGACTCGATCTTGATGATATCGCGCACGAGCGTAAGTTCGATAGGCTCCGCCGTGCCTTCGCGACGAATGGTCAGCTTGATTGGTACCCCGACCTTGCCGCGCATCCTGTCAACCGCTTCATTCAGCGTCAGGCCGATGATCGCCTCGCCATCCAGATGGGTGATGTAATCGCCCGCCTGAACGCCCGCGCGATAGGCGGGCGTGTCGAAAATAGGGGAAACCACCTTCACCAGTCCCTGATCCATCGTAACCTCGATGCCCAGGCCACCGAATTCGCCGCGCGTCTGCACCTGCATATCGCCGAATTCCTTTTCATCCAGATAAGATGAATGCGGATCGAGATTCATCAGCATCCCGTTGATGGCGTGCTGGATCAGTTTCTCGTCGGAAACCTCATCGACATATTTCGCGCGCACGCGTTCGAACACGTCGCCGAACAGGTTGAGCTGCTGGTACGTGTTGCTGGTGCTGCTGATGGATTTATCATCCTTCGTTCCCGCGGTGCGGCTTTCCTGCGCAAAAGCATCCGTACTCAGGCCGTGCAGGCTGATGACGGCGGCGCCCACAAGAAGGGTACGGAGAGCGGATTTACGTATAAACATGGAACACGTTCCTTTTCAGCTTTTAAGCGCGGAAAATAGATTTGAGGGATCAACGGCTTCGCCATCATGGCGCAACTCGTAATATAGCGCCAGCGGGCCATTCTGGGAAGATGACCCAGGCATATATCCTAAGGGTTCCCCGGCTTTCAGCTTCTGCCCGATCGCCACATCCGCCCGGGACAGGCCCGCGAGCAGGCTATGGTACCCCTTGTCATGTTCGACGATCACAAGCTGGCCGTAGTTGCGGAAAGTTCCCGCATATTTAACAGTGCCGGAAAGGGGCGTTACGACAATTGATTGTGCCGCAGCGCCGATCTTGATGCCCTTGATCTCGCCGCCCATTTCATCATGGTCGCCGAATCGGGCGATTGCACGGCCACTGACAGGCCAGATGGCATCTCCCAGGCCTTTAAGCGTTTTCCCCGCCGATGCGCGCTTGCGAGGCCTGGGGGCGGGCTCGTCCGGCTGTAATGGCGCCAGCGTGGCCGTGCGCCTGTTATCTTCCTCGATACGGGCCACAAGGTCGGCAAGTGACCGCGCTTCCGTCGCATATTGCGCAGCGCGCGCCGCACTGGCGCGATAGGCGGCATTGGCGCTTTTAAATTCCTTTTCCCGTGCTGCCATCATCCGGCGCAGTGCGGCATTCTGCCGGTCGAGATCGGCCTTCGTCGCCAGCAGTTTTTTCCGATCGCTGGCGAGCTGCGTCCGGACCTGATGCAGACTTTCTATATCGGCTGAAAGCTTTTGCGTGCGCCGGTCAAGGGCAGGGAGCATATTCCCCAGCAACAACGCCGTTTGCGCGGTTTCCAGCGGTGCACCGGGGCGCACGATCAGTAATTCCGGCGGCACGCGGCGCATCCGCTCCAGCCCGAGAATAGTCGCGGCAATGGAACCGCGATCGCGCTCCAGCTTTTGCGCCAGATCCTCTTCCTGCGCGGTCAATTCCTGTATGTTTTTCTCAAGCGCACGCTGCGCGTCTTCATTCTTGCGAATGTGGGTGCTTAAATCGACGATCTTTGTCTTGCCTGCCGCAATCTCTTTCTCCGCTTCTTTGGCTTGCCGGGACAGCTTTTCCTGGCTCGCCTTTTCTGTGGCGATCTTATCCTGCAGGATTTCCAGCGATTGCGTCTTTTGCGGTGGCACAGGCGGCTCTGCGCGCACGGGACCGGCCACTAGAAGAACGACAATGAAAAATAAAAAGACGCGCATATCAATCCCGGTGATACGGATGCCCGGCAATGATCTGCTGGGCACGATAAAGCTGTTCCAGCAGCATAACCCGAACCATCATGTGAGGCCATGTCTGCGGGCCGAATGCCAACAGGAAACGCGCGCGCCGTCGGATATCGTCGCTCAGCCCGTCGGCGCCGCCGATCAGGAATTGCACATCGGTCTGGCCTTGCGCCGAGAGGTCGGAAAGACGGCTGGCAAACGCGCGGCTGGTGAAGACCTTTCCTCGTTCATCAAGGGCGATCAACGCCGCGCCGGGCCGGGTTTTCTCCGCCAGCCGCGCCTGCTCCTCAGCCGCGTTGCGGCCTTCGATCTCAGTGATGCTCACAGGCCACGCCATGCGCTTGAGGTATTCATCCCTCAAATCGGCGAAAGGCCCTTTCTTCAGGCGGGCGGCGGCCAGAATTTCAATGCGTAACATGGGATGCTGTCCTCGGAAGGGCAGCTTACAGGAAAGTAAAAGCAAATCCACGCGTGTTAGTGGAATTTAACCCCTTCGGCAGGACCGGTGCGCCACATCTTTTCGATGTTGTAATATTCACGCACTTCCGGACGGAAGATATGCACGACCACGTCGCCCGCATCGACCACGACCCAGTTGCAATCGGCCAGCCCCTCGGCACGTACATCGCCGTAGCCGCGTGCTTTCAGGCGTTCCTGGATTTTCTCGGCAAGCGCGCCGACATGGCGGGTGGATGTCCCCGAGGCTACGATCATGAAGTCGGCAAAGTCCGTCTGCCCCCTCAGGTCTATGGTTTCAATCTGCTCGGCTTTGTCAGCGTCGAGTGACTGTTCGATGATCGATTTCAACGTTTCCGGACTTCTGTCCGTTTGTGTGTGTCCTACGATGTTAAGAATGGCTTGGGTCTCCTGCTGTTGTTGAAGATGAAATACCATAATAAAAAGCGCCGTGACGGGCAAGCATCATGGCGCTTCTGCATGAGGGCAGCGAACTTGTGGCAACAGTAAAAGAAACGGCAAGTTGCCTGTCTGTCAAATTCAGCGTCCTTCCTTTCTGTCGCAGCAAATTAATATCGATACGCCCATACTTAAATTTTACATCCGATCCCTGAGCCATCGCAACGATTCAATATTTTGCAATGCAAGGAACCTGGGAGAAATCCTGATAACTATATGATTTATAATGATTTTCTTATAGACGAAGAGGAGAGGGGGTGCAAAGGGTGACGGTTCATCCAATAGCATGTACCCGTACTGAGGGGCACTTTTTCAGCCCGACTCAGATCGTGATGCACAAGACTGCTCATTTTCAGCGGAAACATCCGGCTTAAATCCCCGGCGGGCGGGCGGGCCAGCACGCCCAGGGCCATAACTTCCGGGATTTCCCGCCAGCGATACCAGCGATGAAACTCCTGCGCGCTGTCCGATCCCATCAGGAATATAAAGTCCGTCTGCGCAAAACAGGATTTGAGGGCCGTCAGCGTGTCAAAGCTGCGCGACGTATCCAGAGAGCCCTCTATATCCGTGGCCAGCATTCGCGGCTCATCCATCAGTATAACCCGGCAGGCTTCAAGCCGCTCTGCCAGCGGCGCATAATCTTTTGGGTCTTTAAGCGGATTGCCGGGAGAAACCAGCCACCAGACCGCATCCAGCTTCAACATGCGCAGGGCCACGCGCGCGATATGCAGATGCCCCGCATGGGGCGGATTGAACGACCCGCCCAGCAGCCCGACCCGCTGGCCACGCCACGAGGCGGCATTATGAAGATTGAGGGGTGTTTTAAGCACAAATAGCCTCTCCGAGAGAAGAGGCTATCATAAGAATTCACATTCCTGAAACTTACTTCAACTGCGCCGCAATCGACTTGATCGACTGGTCGATCAGACGATCATTGGTGGCCTGATCCATTTGCTTGGCAATAATTTCAGCCGTTGCCATTACCGACAATTCAGCGGCATAAGCCTTGATATCCTGCATGGCTACTTCTTCCATGCGCTTCAGGCGATCTTTCAGCTGTGCTTCCTTGCGTGCTGCCATTTCGTCCAGATCAGCTTCGGCCTGTTTCTGGATTTCAGCGGCATGTTCCTCGGCAGCGGCAACGATAGACTCGGCCTCGCGCGCCGCATCGCGCTGCTTGCGCTGATACTGCGCCAGTAATTCCTGTGCCTCCACGCGCAGGGACTCCGCCGTCTCGATTTCCTTGCGGATGTCCTCAATACGCCCGTCAAGCTTACCCAGCAGCAGTTTCAGCCCGAACTTCCAGAACCCGATCGCAAAGATAACGAACGAAATCAAGACCCAGTTAGTTGATTCACTAAAAAACGCCATAACTATGCAGCCTCCCGCTTGTTAAGCGACTGGACGACGCTGCGCGCGTGATCAAGGTCGGCGGGCGTGCCTACGATCTTGGCGGCAGCTTCGCTGGCGACCTCGGCGGCAATGGTTGTCATTTGTTCCATGGCTTCCGCCTTGGCGTTTTGCAGGCGTGTTTCAAGCGCACCCATATCATGCTCGGCCTTCTGGCGCAGGCTATTCATCCGGGCCTCGGCGCGCGCCTTCATCGCCGCATGAACATCGTTGACCAGACGCTTCGATTCGTTACGCGCATTGTTAAGATGGGCTTCGTAAGCGGCCTGCACACCGTCGGCTTCCTTGCGGAGACGGTCAGCGGTTTCAAGATCACTTTCTATATGCACGCGGCGGTTTTCGAGGATGCCGGAGATATCCGGCAGGATACGACTCGAAAACACCGCGTACATGATGATGAAGGTAATCGCCAGCCAGAAAAGCTGGGTCGGGAACGTATCGATATTAAACTGCGGCAAGCCGCCACCGGCCTCGGCATGTTCGATATCGTGTATCGGCGCCCCGTGATGATCGGGAGCCGCAAAAACAGCCTGTACACCCAGCGTGAAAGCGCAGAACGTATAAGCGGAAATTTTGGTCAGACGATCCATCATATCAGGCAGCCTTTACTGTAAGTTCCCGACGATTAGCCGAACAGGATAATCAGGGAAACCACCAGCGCGAAAATCGCCAGCGCTTCCGTCAGGGCGAAGGTCAGGAAGAATTTCTTGTCCAGCAGTTCGTACGCGCCCGGGTTGCGGCCCACGGCCTCGTTGAACGAAGAGAAGATCAGGCCCAGACCAATACCAACGCCCAGAATAGGCAGCAGAGCCAGAGCGGCGGCGATCAATTTTGCGGCTTCGAGTTCCATGTTTTCTTTCCTTTTTCGAGTAGTGATTAACGATTAGTGGTGAAGTTCAACCGTATCTTTCAGATAGATACAGGCAAGAACGGTAAATACGTAAGCGTGAAGCAGCGCGATCAGGAATTCAAACCCGATCAGGATCACGTTGAACAGCATAGGAACGAGGCCCGCGCCGAAACCGATCACGCCCATGTCGGCGGCAACGCCGGCGGCCAGCATACTGACGCTGAACCCGGCGAATACTTTCAGCATCAGGTGACCCGCCATCATGTTCGCGAACAGACGAACGGCGAGGGTGATCGGGCGCGCGAGGAATGAAATCAGCTCAATCGGCACGATCAGCGGGTAAAGCCACAACGGCACGCCGCCCGGTACCAGAAAACCGAAGAAGTGCAGGCCGTGCCTAGCTACGCCGATCACCAGAATGGTAAAGAAAATCAGCAACGCCAGCGCCAGCGTAACGACGATATGGCTGGTGTAAGTGAACGAGTAGGGGATCATCCCCAGCAGGTTGCCCATCAGCACGATCATAAACAACGTGAAAACCAGCGGGAAATATTGACGCCCGGCTGTACCGATATTCTCGCGGATCATGTTCGCGATGAATTCATACATCATTTCCGAAAGAACCTGCAGCCGACCCGGAACCAGCGCCTTGCGGCGTGTCGCCATCGACAGTAAACCGATAGACAAGACGGCGGCGATCATCATCCACAAGGATGAATTGGTAAAGGATATATCAACGCCCGCAACGTTAAGATCGACTAACGGGGTAATCGCAAACTGGTGAATAGGGTCAGCCAATGACTCTTAAACTCCAAACTTAAAAATCTTTACAATGTCGTTCCCACATGGGCGGAAATCCATAGCGGAAAATAAAATTACTCGTCTCTATTTTCCGGCGCCTTTCTAACGTCTTTTTCCGCTTTTTGCAAGTCGTCAGAGCTCACGGAAGCACCAATATTTTGCGTTATTTTATATATATTGAAAAAACCGGCGCAAACTCCCGCCAAAAGGAAGATAATCAGGAATAAAGGCTTAGTCCCCAGCCACGAATCCAGCCCGTAACCGATCAACGTCCCGGCCCCGATCGTAACCACCATTTCCGCCCCGGCCCGAATGCCATTATTCATATTCTCGGAATCGGTCCCTTTATCCGCCACCTTGCGCTTCCCGGCATCTTTCCCGGCCTTGAACTGGGCGATTTTGGCTTCAAGATTATCCAGATCATCAGGCATGGCGTTATCTCCCTGTCAGGCCTCATCGTGCGCAACATCCCAGAATCTATCGACTTAGGAGCTTTAAGCCGCGTCCAGAAAATCCAGCTGCTGATTCATGTCCACGGACACCAGTTGCGAAACCCCGCGTTCCGTCATCGTCACGCCGTACAGGCGGTCCATGCGCGCCATCGTCAGGCGGTGGTGGGTGATGACGAGGAAGCGTGTTTCGCCGCGGGCCGCGAATTCCTGCAACACGTCGCAGAAACGGTCCACGTTGGCGTCGTCCAGCGGTGCATCCACCTCGTCCAGCACACAGATCGGTGCGGGATTGGTCAGGAACATCGCGAAGATCAGCGCCACGGCTGTCAGCGTCTGTTCGCCCCCGGAGAGCAGGGAGAGGGACTGCAAAGCCTTGCCCGGCGGTTGCGCGAAAATCTCAAGGCCGGCTTCCAGCGGATCGTCGGAATCGATCATCTGCAAATAGGCCTTGCCGCCGCGGAACAGGCGCGTGAACATATCCATGAAGTGAAGGTTTACGTCGTCGAAAGCCTTGGTCAGGCGCTCGCGTGCTTCCTTGTTGAGCATCTGGATGCCGTTGCGCAACTCGGCAATCGCCTGCATCAGGTCGTCGCGCTCGGTGAAGATCGTGCCCAGTTCTTTCTCCATCTCCTCCGCTTCCTGATCCGCGCGCAGGTTGACCGCGCCGATCATGTCGCGGGAACGTACATCCTTCTCGCGTTGCGCCTTGATCTCCTCAAGGTTCGGCAGATTCTCGGGATCAAGCGCCGCCTCCACGGCGAGTTCTTCCGGAGACATGCTGAATTGCTCCTGAATATGCGCTTTCACTTCTTCCAGGTGACTTTGACGTTCGGAAATGGTCGCCATCGCGTGGGCGCGCGCTTCGCGCACCTCGCTCAATGCCGCTTCCGCTTCTTTTAATCCCTTGTTCGTATCGTTCAGTTCCGCTTCCAGCGTGGCGACGTTTTTCTTTACCTCGTCCATCAAACCAGCCGGCATCTTCTGACCAGCCTTGTAATACTCACCACAAACTTCGGTGGTGATGGTGAAGCCTGGAGGAACGGGCAAACCGATCGAGGTCATGTCTGCTAGGTTGGCACCTTTGCCACCCAGGATTTGCTTGCTGACTCCGGTGCCGTCGGTGCGAGTCTTGCCGAAGTAATAGATCATTTTGTGAGTACTGGACTTGGTGCTTGACATTACGACTAACGAGCCTCCGAGGAATCTAAAGAGTGGACTTTGAAAAGCCAAAAAGCGAGCGCATTTCACCCAGCAGTAACGACTGCCGAGAATGGCTTTAGATGATATTTTCCGACTTTTCTTGTTGGTCCTCGCCACACGCGGGACCCCTGCGAAGCAGCATTGCTCCACACCGGCAAAACGCGGCGCCGAGTGTAATGCGGCCAAGACAAATCGTCAATCGGGGGGGCAGGCGACACCATCTGTGGAGTCGTGCAGCCCTACCATAACAGCACTCCAAAAATTAGAGGGTGTGTGTT
>CAKTCH010000042.1 GCA_934538895.1 uncultured Alphaproteobacteria bacterium | reverse complement strand
GGATAGGCTACTGGCGTGTATGCTTTGTAATTGTCCCTTTCCCCTTACTTTTCCTAGGATGGCGTTATGAGAAAAAAAGATGATTTTGACGATGAATTCGGCGGGCCGGATGCTGCGCGCGCTTTGGGTTCGATTGTGAACGCCCTTGACCTGCGCGCGAAATTCGAAGCCCGCAAGCCCGTATACGCGACCGGCATCGTGGTGGCGCTGCTGGCGGTGCTGGGGGGCGTGATCTGGTACAGCTATCCGAAAGAAAGCGCCCAGCGCGAGGTCATGAACACGCCGATCGTGCGGGCTGACGCGGGTGATTACCGCACGACGCCGGCGGAGCCGGGCGGTATGGCGATTCCGTACCGCGAGAGCACCGTGTTCAACACGCTGCGCGCCGAAGAGGGGACGGGAAGCGCCAAGGTTGAAAACCTGTTGCCGCAGGCGGAGCAGCCCGTGTCGCGGCAGGAACTGTTCGCGGGGCTGAAGGTTGAAGAGCCGGCGGAAGCGGCACCGGGCGTTACGGCGGAAGCGGAG
Source organism: uncultured Alphaproteobacteria bacterium (assembly GCA_934538895.1). Taxonomy (GTDB): domain Bacteria; phylum Pseudomonadota; class Alphaproteobacteria; order Micavibrionales; family Micavibrionaceae; genus Micavibrio_C. Next base: position 8,743 of record CAKTCH010000042.1, on the reverse strand, counting down.
GAAGCGCCCGCAGTGGAAACGGCGGCGCCCGCGGCTACGGCTGAAGTCGCGCCTGTAGCACCGGAAAAACCGGAAATGGCGGCGGCGGAAGCGAAAGCGGATACCAAGGCGGCGGAGGCCGCGAAAACCGAGCCTGCCGCCGGTGTGCAGAAGATCGACGAGGCGCCGAAAACCGGCGGCTACTATGTGCAGCTTGGCAGCGTGAAAGAGCGCGCCGGTGCGGATAGCGAATGGAAGAAATTGCAGAAATCGTTCTCTGTGCTGACGCCGCTGGATATGCGCGTGCAGGAAGCCGATCTGGGCGCGAAGGGCCGGTTCTTCCGCATTCAGGGCGGCCCCGTAACCGAAGCGCAGGCCAAATCTATTTGCGAAAGCGTGAAGGCGCAGAAGCCGGGCGGGTGTCTCGTTGTCCGTCCGTGATCCTGCCCGCAAGACTGCCGCCGATATCGATCTGCTGTCCGAGGACGATCCTCCGGCGGCGGTGATCTTCGGAGTCGGGGGGCTGGCGCTGACGCGGGCCGAAGAGGACGTGTTCCGCAAGACCAATCCGCTGGGCTTCATCTTGTTTGCGCGCAATTGCGACAACCCGCAGCAGGTGCGCGATCTTTGTGAATCGCTGCATAAAAGCGCGGGTCGTCATGTGCCGATCCTGATCGATCAGGAAGGCGGGCGCGTGCAGCGCCTGAAAGCGCCGCACTGGACGGAATATCCTTCCGCGAAATTTTTCGCCGATGTTTACGATCAGGATCATATCAAGGGCCGCAAGGCGCTGGCGGACAATATCAACGCGATTTCGCGTGACCTGATCGATGTCGGTGTGAATGTGAATTGCGCGCCGGTGCTGGATGTTTTATTCCCGCAGACTCATGACGTGATCGGCGATCGCGCGTTTTCGGACGATGCGCAGCTGGCCGGGGCGCTGGGGGTGCAGGCGGCGGAAACCTATGCGCTTGCGGGCGTGATTCCGGTGGTGAAGCATATACCGGGGCACGGGCGCGCGGCGTCCGATTCCCACAAGGATTTGCCCGTTGTCGATGCATCGCGCGACGAACTGGACCGGGCCGATTTCAGGCCTTATCGCGCGCTGCTGGCGCAGGCTTTCTCGGAAGCGGTCTGGGGCATGGTCGCGCATGTTATCTATCGTGATATCGATCCGAAGCTGCCCGCGAGCTGCTCGCGCAAAGTGATCTGGGATACCATTCGCCAGGATATTGGTTTTAAAGGGTTTTTAGTCAGCGACGATATCGGCATGGACGCGCTGGCGGCGCATGGCACGCCTTATCGCCGGGTCGAGGACGTTCTCAGGGGCGGTTGCGACGCCGCCCTGCACTGTAACGGCAAGATCGATGAAATAGAGGATATCGCGCCGCGCGTGCAAAAGATGACAAAAGAGGCGGTTACGCGCTATAACCGTTCCGTTTCCTGGTACAAAGGAGTGGCATGACCCACGATAACGCGATTTACGAGGAGGCCGCGCTGGCCGCCCCTGCCGCATCTTCATTTGAAGAAGATCCGCCGCGCGCGCCCGCGGACGGGGAAAACGCCGCCGATGCGTTCCTTGTCAATCTTGACGGTTACGAAGGGCCGATCGACGTGCTGCTGGGCATGGCCCGCGACCAGAAGGTCGATCTGGCGAAAATCTCCATCCTGCAACTAGCGCGCCAGTATCTGCAATTCATCGAGCGGGCGCACGCGCTGGAACTGGATCTGGCGGCGGAATATCTGGTGATGGCGGCGTGGCTTGCTTACCTGAAATCGCGCCTGCTGCTGCCGCGCGACAAGGACGATGACGGCCCGGACGCGCAGGCGATGGCCGAGGCGCTGCAATTCCAGCTGCGCCGCCTGGAGGCGATGAAGCAGTCCGCGGAGAAAATTTTCCAGCTGCCGCAACTGGGGCAGGGCATTTACCGCCGCGGGATGCCGGAAGGCCTGCGCACGACTTACAACAGCATTTACGATCTTACGCTTTACGATCTTTTGCGCGCTTATGGCGATATCAAGCGCCGCGCCGAGGGTTCGCAATATGAATTGCCGACGTTCAAGCTGATGTCGATGGAAACGGCGATGGAGCGCATGACGGCGATGCTGGGCAAGCTGCCGCGCAACGGCCCGTACAGCGTGTGGACGACACTCGATAGTTTCCTGCCGCGCAGGAGCGAGGACAAGCTTTATACGCGTTCGTCGCTGGCGTCGCTGCTGACCGTGACGCTGGAGCTGGCGAAGCAGGGCAAGATCGAAGTGCGTCAGGACGGACCTTTCCGCCCGGTCTATATGCGCGCTACGGCTGAGAAATTTGACGATGTGACCATGGAGGACAAACGTGCAGCAGGAATCTAATGATGTCGAAATGATCGACGATGAGGACATTGCCGCGCTGGCCGATATGATCAACGACGCCTTCCCGGATGAAGAAGAAACGGCGGGAGAGGAACGCCATGAAGCCGTGACGCAGGCTGTCGCGGAAGACGCCGTTGCAGAGAATGCCGAAGACGCGGCTGAAATCGTTGCTGCCGGTGACGACGCTGTCGTGCCGCAAGCGGATTATTTGCGCCTGGTGGAAGCCCTGCTGTTTGCCTCGCCGGAGCCGCTGACCGTGAACGCGATCCGGGAACGGATGCCGGAAGACGCCGATGTCGGCGGGCTGCTGATGGCGCTGCAAAAGACTTATGAAGGCCGCGGCGTGGCGCTTTTGAATATGGACGGTCACTGGGCTTTCCGCACGTCCGCCGATCTGGCCGATGCGCTGAGCATGAAGAAAGACGTCCAGCGCAAGTTGTCGAAGGCGGCGATGGAGACGCTTGCGATCGTGGCTTACCACCAGCCGGTGACGCGCCCCGAGATCGAGAATATTCGTGGGGTGGCGATTTCCAACGGCACGCTCGATGTGCTGATGGAATGCGGCTGGGTGAAGCCGGGCCGCCGCCGCGATACGCCGGGCCGCCCGCTGACATGGGTGACGTCTTCGGCGTTTCTCGATCATTTCGGCCTGACGTCGCTTTCCGATCTGCCGGGCATGGATGAACTGAAATCTTCCGGCCTGCTGGACGCGCGCCCGGCGATCGACGTGACGACGGGCAATCTGTTCGGCGCGGAAGACGCCATGCTGGCCGAGGACCTGAACGATTCCGATATTGAAGATGAAGACGGCGATGTTTATGAAACGTCTGAATCCGTGACGGTGGAAGGGGCTGTTTCTGAAGGTGTGTCTGACGATGTCGCGTCGGAGGATGCGGATGACGCTGACGTCAGGGGGGAGGCGTGGGACAATCTTGACGCTTCTAACGATGACGAGGAAGTGTCTGAAGAGAACGAAGGGGTGGTTTGAAAATGAGTTTGAGTATCTGGCACATACTGGTCGTCGTTCTGGTGGTGGTGTTGCTGTTCGGCACCAAGCGGCTGCCGCACGTCATGGAAGATCTGGCCAAAGGGATTAAAAGCTTCAAGAAAGGCCTTAAGGACGAGGACGGCAAAATTCTTACGCAGGATAAGAAAGACGATCAGAAAGCCGGGGAGTAGCCCGCCATGCTGGATTTCAGCTGGGCAGAGTTATTTGTGATCGTCGTGGTGGCCCTTGTGGTCATCGGGCCGAAAGATATCCCTCACATCATGCACAGCCTGGGCCGGTTCGTGCGCCGTCTGCAATATGTGCGTTTTGCCCTGTCGCAGCAATTCGACGATTTTATGAAAGAGCACGATCTCGAAGAACTGCGCCAGGGCGCGAAGCCCGATACGCTTTTCGACGAGGCGCTGGCGGATGAGGAAAATGCGGCGGCGGCGCCTGCGCCTTCCGCGCCTGCACCCGTGCCGGATGAACCTTCCGCGAAGGGGGGTATTAAAGATGAATAAATCTGTCGATTACGTCAGCGCGGAGCAACGCCGCGAAACGCTGACCGGGCATCTGGTGGAATTGCGCAAGCGGCTCTTGTGGTCGTTTGTGGCGATGGTGGCGGGCATGGGCGTGTGCTATCTGTTCGTCGAGGATATTTACGGTTTTCTGGTGCAGCCGCTGGCGCGAGCCATGGGACCGGGCGACAGCCAGCGCCTGATTTATACAGGGCTTACGGAAGCGTTCTTCACTTACCTCAAAGTTTCCTTTTTTGCGGGCGTATTCCTGACATTCCCGATCGTGGCGGCGCAGATATGGAAGTTTATCGCGCCCGGTCTTTACAAAAACGAGAAGCACGCGTTCCTGCCGTTCCTGCTGGCGACGCCTGTGCTGTTCTTCGCGGGGGGCGCGCTTGTCTATTACGGGCTGATGCCGGTGGCGTGGCATTTTTTCCTGAGCTTTCAGAGCGAAGGCGGGGCGACGGCGCTGCCTATCCAGCTTGAGGCGCGGGTGGGCGAATATCTCGATCTCGTGATGCTGCTGATCTTTGCGTTCGGGCTTTGTTTCCAGTTGCCGGTTTTGCTGGTGCTGCTGGGGCGCGCGGGGCTGGTGACGCCGGAACAATTGGCAAAAGGCCGCCGTTATGCGATTGTAGTGGCGTTCGTGGTGGCGGCTTTCCTGACGCCGCCGGACGTCTTAAGCCAGTTTGCCCTCGCGATTCCGATTATCCTGCTCTATGAAATATCCATCCTCATTATCCGCTATATGCGAAAAAAAGATGACACTCGGTGATATGCTCACCGACAAGAGTATCGCGGTGGATGCCGCGCAGGGGCGCGCGCTGGCAGCGCTTCAGTCTCTTTTTGATGAATTGACTACGCCCGCCGCCCTTAAATCCCCTCTCCCCTTCATGAGGGGGGGAAGGCAGGGGGGCGGGTTTCTGTCCGCTTTCCGTTCTTCCGGTCCGCGCAAGCCGTATCCCAAAGGCGTCTATCTTTACGGCGGCGTGGGGCGCGGCAAGTCCATGCTGATGGATTTATTCTATGAGGCGTTGCCGCCTTCCGTGGCCAAGGCCCGCGTGCATTTCCATGAATTCATGATCCGCGTGCATGACGATCTGCATCGCGCGCGCCAATCCGGTAAGACCGGCAATGGCCCCGATCGTGCCTTGCTTGATTTCGCGGATAGGATTGCCGCTGAGACGCGGGTCCTGTGTTTCGATGAATTCCATGTCACCGATATCGCCGATGCCATGATACTGGGCCGTTTGTTCACGGCGCTGTTCGACAAGGGGCTGGCCGTCGTCGCCACGTCGAACTGGCCCCCGGCGCGTTTATATGAAGGAGGATTGCAGCGCGATCGTTTCCTGCCCTTTATCACGCTGGTGCAGGAGCGCATGAATGTGGTGGAGGTCGATGACGGCACCGATTACCGGCTGCGGGCGCTGAGCGCTGACGGGGTATATTTCTGGCCGCTGGGGGAACATACGCGCCAGCGCATGGACAGCGTGTTTTCGCATCTGACGGATGGCGCGCCGGTGCGGGCGGAGGAATTGCATGTCAAAGGGCGCGTTATTCCCGTTCCTGCGGCGGCCAAAGGCGTGGCGCGTTTCAGCTTTGCGCAGCTTTGCGAGCAGGCTCTGGGCGCGGAGGATTATCTGAAGGTCGCCACGATCTATCACACGGTGTTTCTGGAGAATATTCCGAAGCTGACCTATGACCGCCGCAATGAGGCCAAGCGTTTGATGATCTTGATCGACGCGCTTTATGATAACGGCATTAAACTGATCGTCAGCGCGGATGCGCCGCCCGACCAGCTTTACCGCGGCAGCGATCATGCGTTTGAATTCCAACGTACCGTCAGCCGCCTGACCGAAATGCAAAGTCCTGATTATCTCTCGAAAAAAACATAGTTATATCAATTGCTTACGATTTAATTATTTGGTGGCAATCCTTTGCTATGATGAAAGACCATGTTCGGCATTCTCGATAAGTTTAAAAACCGCCCTGTGAAGCTGCCTGAAACGGTGGCGCGCGATCCTGTGCGGTATGAGAAGGAAAAGGCGATCGCGATGTCGTCGAACGTGCGCAAGCGTCTGGCGCTGGCGAAGGATGCGAATACTCATCAGGAAATCCTGTTTTATCTCGCCAGGGAAGATCCCGATCCGGCGGTGCGCCTTGCCGTGGCGCGCAACATGTCGACGCCGGTGCAGGCCAGTCCTTTCATTGCCGGGGACCAGAGCGAGGATGTGCGCCTGGCGCTGGCGCGCCGCCTAGTGACGCTGCTGCCGGAACTGACGAAGGAAAATCATTCGCAGCTTTATGCGTTCGCCGTGCAGGCGCTGGGCGCTTTGGCGCTGGATGAGGTTTTGAAAATCCGCACGGCGCTGGCGAGCGCGCTGAAAGACCATGCGATGGCGCCGCCTGTCGTCGCCGGGCAACTGGCGAAAGATCTGGAGCGCGAGGTTTCCGAGCCGATCCTGCGTTATTGCGTGGTACTGTCGGACGATGTGCTGCTGGAGATTTTGAAGGCGCATCCGGAAAGCTGGAAGATTCAGGCGATCGCCGGGCGTCCGCAGGTCAGCGGGGCCGTATCGCAGGCGGTGATCGACGCCGACGACATGCCCGGGGGGCGCGTCCTTTTAAAGAACGACCATGCCGAGATCGGCGAAAACCTGTTGCAGGAGATCGTGCAGAAATCGCGCGTTTATACGGAATGGCAGGGGCATGTGGCGATGCGCAAATCGCTGCCGCGGGCGGTGGCGACGAAGCTGGCGGAATTCGCCGACGCTTCGGTGCGCGACATGCTGTTGCAGCGCCCCGATTTCGATCAGGAAACGATCGATGAGGTGGCGGGTGCGATGAAGCGCCGCCTGGCGTTCGCGGGGGCGGTCGTGCCCGGCGAAAGCGCGGGCGACCGCGTGGCGCGCATGGAGCGGAACGGGCAACTGAGCGAGGAAGCCGTATCCGACGCGCTGGGAATGCGGGATAAGGATTTCGTGGTCGAGGCGATCGCCGCGATGGCGAAGGCTTCGCCGCAGACGGTTGAGGGCGTGTTCAGGGTGCGCAAAGCCCGCCCGGTCGTGGCGTTGTCGTGGAAGGCGGGGCTTTCCATGCGGATGGCCCTCAGGTTGCAGCAGGAGATGGCGCTGGTGCCGACCCGGGAATTGCTTTATCCCCGCGACGGGACGGATTATCCGCTGACCGATGAAGAACTGCGCTGGCAGCTTGAGTTTATGGGGTTCAAGGCCGGGTGAGGCCTTGCCTGATTAAACGCGAATATTCATAAATGCCCTGTCCGGTTTCTTTACCATTCAGCGGGACGCGGCGGGGTGAAGACGGGTCTTGTCTGGGCGGTGCAAAAGGGCTATGTCTGAAACAGCTTTATAACGTCTTTTTTCAAGGAATTCTGAAATGTCCCGTAAGAAAATTTCCCTCGTGGGCGCTGGCCAGATTGGCGGCACGCTGGCCTTGCTCGCCGGTCTGAAAGAGCTGGGCGATATCGTACTGATCGATGTGGCGGAGGGCGTGCCGCAGGGTAAGGCGCTGGATATCGCCGAGGCCGCGCCGGTCGATGGTTTCGACGGACATTTCTCCGGCAGCAACGATTATGCGGCGATGAAAGATTCCGATGTGATTATCGTCACAGCCGGGGTGCCGCGCAAGCCGGGCATGAGCCGCGACGACCTGATCGGCATCAATAGCGGTATCATCCAGACCGTCGGCGAGAACATCAAAAAACATGCGCCGAAAGCGTTCGTGATCGTAATCACCAACCCGCTGGATGTGATGGTCGAGGTGATGCAGCGCGTGACGGGCCTGCCGTCGAACATGGTGGTCGGCATGGCGGGCGTTCTCGATTCCGCGCGTTTCCGTTTCTTCCTGTCGGAAGAATTCGGCGTGTCGGTGGAGGATGTTTCGGCGTTCGTGTTGGGCGGCCATGGCGATACGATGGTGCCGCTGGTGCGTTATTCCACTGTCGGCGGCGTGCCGCTGCCCGATCTCGTGAAAATGGGTTGGAGCACGCAGGCCAAGATCGATCAGATCGTCCAGCGTACGCGTGACGGCGGCGCCGAGATCGTCAACCTGCTGAAAACCGGCTCTGCATTCTATGCCCCGGCGGCTTCCGCGATCGCGATGGCAGAAAGCTTCCTCAAGGATAAAAAACGCGTTCTGCCGTGCGCGGCGAAGCTGGACGGCGAATACGGCGTGAAGGGCCTTTATATCGGCGTGCCCGTTGTGATCGGCGCGAAAGGCGTGGAGAAGATCGTCGAGATCGAGCTGAACGCGGAAGAAAAGAAAATGTTCGATCATTCCGTGGACGCGGTGAAGGGCCTGATGGCCGTGATCGATAAAGCGGCCTGAGCGCCGTATCAACGGATAAATAAAAGGCCGCCGCTTGGCGGTCTTTTTTATTCCGCAAACCATAACGCTTGAAATGATTTAATTTATTGAAGATTAAAAGCGGGTTTTTTATCGGGTCTTTGATTATTCAGCTCTGCGTAAAGCGCGGCCATAGTTTGCTGCGCTTCTTTGAGTTGCTGGCTCTCGGATGAAAGTACTATGTATTGGCTGGAGGGTTTATACTGATTTAAGCCGATTTTGACGGGTACGCTCAAGGCCGTGCCTTCTTCAACGCCGTATTGCTGAGCCGTAGCAGGGGGCAGACAAATGTTAAAGGATTCTTCAAACGCGGGGAGCTGGCCGGTGAAAGCCTGTATTGTGGAAGACACGGCATAACCGGGTAATATGCACGATCCCGTGCTCAGGTCGGGGAAGTTGAAATCTTTTTGTAGCCTGGAAATTGTCGCGCCATAGGCGCGCGTTTCCTTTAATGCAGAATCGAGAACGCTTAAAGAGGCGGCATGTGAGAGGCTGCTTTTGAGATATATCATCATATCGTCGTGGAACCCGATGA
>CAKTCH010000041.1 GCA_934538895.1 uncultured Alphaproteobacteria bacterium | reverse complement strand
GAAGTCCGTGAAAAACTGATGGACATGGAATATGTTCACTGGCCCGCCACGATCCAGCGCCTGATCCCGGCCTATGGTCAAACCATGGCTCAATCCGCCCGCCTTGCCTTTGAAAGCGGCCACATCGAGCGGCGCTATTACCTGCTGCTGGCCAATAGTACGGGCGGCGGTGGTTAAGCCTCGGGAAAGACGGGTCTTTACCACCCGTTCATTCTTTTTTGCAATTCTGGTAAGATAGGTCGGCGAAATCCGATCGCAGGGGATAATATGGCAAGAGCATCAGACGATACCGAAATAGAACGGCAGAACTGGCACTGGCGCAATACCATGCGTCCGGTGCGCTTCTTCAATATGGATGCCCGCGCCGGGATTCCCTATCTCCTGCTGCTGATTTACGCGCGTCCGGTCACATTCATTCTGGCACTGCTTTCGACGGTTATCTTCAAGCTGATGGAAAAGCGGGGCCTGACCTTCCCGGCGGCGTTACGCGCTTTTCGTGTCTGGCTTTTCGGGGATGAGCGCCCGGGCTGGCTGCGGTTGCGCCGCCGCACCCTGAAGGATTTCGGCTGAACGGGCTTGCGGCTTGTTTAAGCTTTGTGCCGGTATTTAATCTTTAAACTTGTTCTCCGGCGCTTGTCATTTTCGGCCTCCCGCATTATTGTCAAAACCTGTTTAACGGCGGGGTTCCGGCAGTCTTCGTAAGACCTTTGCCCTCCGATGGGTAAGGGGTGCCCTTCGGGATAAAAACGAAATGGAAAGTTCAAGGAACATGAAAAACAAAAAGTTGCTTATGTGGCAAATGGCTGTCGCGGCCATCCTGCCGGTTCTGTTTACAGGCCCTGCGCAGGCGGGTTTTGAATGGACTCCGCCGCCGCCCGCACCGGCGATGGCGGCACCGGCCACGCCAGATGCTGCCGGTCCGGCTGTGCCGGCGGCGCCTGCCGGCGACGTCGATATCATGGAGTTGACGCCGATCCCCGATATGCCCGATGCGCAGATGACACCGGTTGAAGCCCCGATAACGGCACCCGCCATCGAGCGTGAAAGCCGGGCATTGCCCGAACCAGCGATCGTCGAAAGACTCGATGCGCCCGCATCCGCAGGGCCGTTTGCCGATGCCGTCGGTTTTGGCGCCGATATTCCGCTGGCGCTGGCGCTGGGCCAGATCGTACCGGCGGAATACGCGTACTCTTTCGCTTCCAGCGTTAATCCGGGTCTGAAAATCTCATGGAACGGTGGCAAGCCCTGGAACATCGTGCTGAATGACGCCCTGGCGCCGCACGGCCTGCGTGCCGATGTAGCGGGTATGGCGGTCATTGTCCGTAAAGCGGCGTCCGCTGAAAGTGCTGCACCGGTAAACATGCACGCCATGCCGGAAGGCGAGAAAGACGAGAAAGAATCGTCGGTCTACAATATCGCGCCGCGTCCCCCTGCCGATATGCCGCTGATGACGATGCCGACGGCGGATACGGATATGACGGCAGCCGCCGTCAGAGGCGAAGGCAGCGCGAACTACCCGCGTCGCACCCCGCCCCGTCAGGGTATTTTCGGCGGCATTTTTACGTCGGATGAACATAAAGGCAATCAGGCGCCGCGTCCGCCCATTGAAAATAACGTAATTGTGCGTAATGAAGTGGCGCCCGAAGATATGGGTATGCAAAGCACGGAGCCGGCGGTAGCCGCCGCTCTGGAACCGGCAGCGCCCGCAGCGGTAACGCCGTTGCCGCAAGCCATGGCACCGGTTTCGCTGAATGCGCAAAAAATTTCCTACGCCGATGAGGAAATGCGCCAGCACAGTGATGTTTTACCGGAACGCACGATGTCTGAATCCCCGGCCATGCAGGTCAATGTGCTCGATCCCTTTCAGGTAAGCTTCTGGCAAGCCGACAACAACGCCAATCTGCGCGAAGTGTTGAACGGCTGGGCGGAGAAAGCCGGTGTCGAGGTGATCTGGGATTCCAGTTACGACTACAAACTGCCCAGCAGTATCGCCTTGCACGGCACTTTCCCGGAAGCGGTAGTCCGCGTCTTCGACCTCTATGGCACGGCGCAACCGCGCCCGCAGGGCAAGCTGCACCCGAACCTGCCCAAAGGGCCGTCAGTCCTGCTGGTCGAAAATTATCCCTGATAATTACGACAGGAATCGCGCCAGGTTCAACTGGCTGACGGTGGATGTAACGCGATAGGATGCCTCCAGCTGCACGGTCAGCATGTTCAGTTTCAGCGCCACTTCGTTGATATCGACATTTTCGACGTTATCGACGATGGATGCCAGACTGTTCTTCTCGATCTTGTGATTCTCGGCAATCTGCGTGATTTGCGCGTGTGATTGCGACAACTTGAACGAACGCTCGTCCAGTTGATCCAGCGCCTTGTTCAGCATCGTGGCGATGTCGTTAAACACCTTATAAAAATTATCGTTACGTTCCTGATTATCGGCGCCGGGGGGCACGACGGGGCTTCCGGGGCCGGGCGGCAGCGTATCGTCGACATCGACCGTCACTTCGTCAAGAATCTTGTCGATATTCTTCATCATGCTGACGGCGATCAGGATATTACGGAAGGGTTGCTCGTTGCCTTTGACGGTGTAATCGATCTCGGCATTGTCATCCACACGTACCGTGACATTCTTGGTCATGCCGCTGGCGACCTCGGGGCTGTAACCGATAATCGTATCCGTCAGCTGCGCCGGGTCCTTGTAGCTTTGCATCAGCTGATCGGTCGTAATGACGCCGTTGACCCAGTCGTTAATCTGCTTGGTTGTATAGGTATCGAGCCCGCCGGTATCGGTCAGGGGCTTGACCATGGTATTGGCGCCGCTCAGCAGATAACGGTCCCCGTCTTTCAGGTTGATCAGGCTGTTGATGAATTCGCTCAGGTTGCCGGCGTAGCTGCCCAGCGTCGACATCTCGTATTCGCCCTGCTGGGTCTGCAGCTCCATGAAGCCCAGCAATCCTTCGGCCTGCGTGCGCACCTCGCCGATGGCGTTCATCGTCATCTTGATGCGGCGGTCGGCAATGGTGATGTTGTTCAGATAGTTATCGAGCGCGTTGAATCCGGCGCGCGATTTCGTCGACGCGATCACATCGGTGCCCAGCCCCTTGAAGACGTCCGTCTTCTTGCCGCTGGTCAGCTGCGCCTGCAACGTGCCGAGCTGGGACTGAAGCGTTTTCAGTCTTTCCACCTGATCCAGCGCGTTACCTAATGTCGATACAAATGCCATGGCTTTCTCTTTCTCACGTAAAAATTACCGGACGGCGTTGATAAGTTCTGTGAACATATCGTCGATGGCGCTGACCATGCGCGCCGCCGCGGCATAAGCGGTCTGCACCAGAATCAGGTGCGACAATTCCTCATCGATGTTGACGGTCGATTTCTCCATATGCTCTGTCTGTAGCAGGTCACGGAACGCCTGCTCGTCGTTGCGGCGCGTCTCCGCCACCAGGACTTCTTCGGTTTGCTGGTTTATCATCTTCTGCGCATAGTCGATCAGCGTGGTCGAACTGATGATACCGGTGTTGAGCGACGCGGCCGGTCCCAGATTTGTATAGCGGAACGGCGTATTGGCATCGTAGCGCACGTTGGATACGGGGCTGTTATTGCCGAACAGCGCCTCGATAATCGTGGCGCCCGCGGGAACGCCGGCACCGCCGGTGCCATCGGAAACAAAGCTGCCGCCCACGATCTTGATATCGCCGCCAAAGGATGGGCCGCCATTGCTGTCGTCACGTCCCGGACGCAATGTCATCCGGCCCGTCACCGGATCGATATCGACATAAAGGCCGGGAATGCCGGTATGGCCCAGCGCGTTATATTCCAGCTTGGCGGCCAGCGTCGCCTCGGTATCGTTCGGCTCGATCGTGATCCGTACGGGATTATCGTTACCCACCTGTATATCGATATAGGGGTCTTTGGTTACGGACGTGCCCTCGGCAAAACCCATCAGCGCCAGACCTTCCGGGCGCATCCCGCCCGGCGGCGTCGAGGCGTCGAGGGAAATATGGGCGCGCGACTCGATGACCAGCTGGCCATAGGGGTTGACCCGCGCCGATACCACAAAAGCCGCATCGGGGGGCGGCGCCAGGTTATTGATGGCCGCCGCCAGCTGGTCGGCGGCGTTGGTAATGCCGCCGCCAATCGGATAGGCAGCCTGAATGGCGGAAAGACTGAGCGTATAGCTGGCGCCGGGCACCGCCGGGGTGATGCGCGTATCGTCGAATGTAAGGGTGAATTCGTCGTTATAAGGCGGACCGGGCGTCACCGGGTCGAATATATCGCCGCCCGAATCGATCAGGGCTTGCAGGTCGGAAAAGCCGGAAAGGCTCAGATTGCTGGTCACGCTGTTCTGCCCGTAAAGGCCCAGCCATTCCTGCAAATCGGCGGCCCCGCCCGTCGTAGCGCGCAGATCCACGGTACCCACGGCCTGCTGGTATTCGATCTCGCCGAAAGTGAATTGCACGATCCGGCGAATGACCTCGTTAGAGCCGGATTGCACCGGCACGTCCGTATTGGCCGTGCCTTTCTGAATCAGCGAATTGTCATTGATGATGTTCTGGTTGACGCGGATCTCGCGGGCAAAGCCGACATACGCAACCGGCACCGGCGCTACCGCCGGCGGGCCGGCTGTGCCGGGAACGGGGGCCGTGTCCGCCGGTACCAGGCCGCTCGCATCCGTAAACAGGCGCAGGCCCTGCGCCTCGAAGCGCAGCGCTGTCTTATGGGCCAGTTCATCGAGCTGCGCCTGCTGGCGGGGTATGACGTCATCGCGCAAATCCACCAGCGCGCCCAGTTCGCCGCCCAGGCCTGTCTGCGTGATGTTAATGGCATTGGCATTCCGGGCCGGATCGCCGCCTACATAAATGCCGTTGGCCGACGTGGGGTAAGCGCTGTCCGGCCCCATGGGCGAGCCCGGCTGGAAAAACATTTCCCGCGCCGTATCGGAAGCCAGCTCCACCCCCTGACGCGTCTGTACCACGATCACGCCGTCGGAACGGGTGAAGACGGAGACATCCATCAGCGCCGATAATTCCTTGATGGTCTTATCGCGCAAATCCGCCGATGCCGCCGTCGATTTATTCAGGGCGGTATCCAGCTTGATATCGCGGTTCACAGCGGCAATGGTTTGCAGCTTGGCGTTGATCTCGCGCACGGCCAGCGCCATATCTTCCTGCGTGTCGTTGCGCATCTCGGTCAGAAGATCCGAGAAATCGTTGAATTTCTGGGCGACAAGCTGCGCCTGCTGGATGGTCGCGCGTTGCAGGAACGTATCTTCGGGACTGTCGGCCAGCGTTGCGAAACTATCGCGCAATTTGGCGACTTGCGCGGATATGGATATTTCCTGATCCGGGTTGCCGTGAAATTGCTGGATACGGTTCAGGTAGTTGATTTTGGTGTCCTGAAAGCTGGTGGCGCTTACCTGTGTCCAGTAATCGCGCTGCAGGTACATATCGACATTACGCACAACGGCGTCGCCGCGCACGCCGGCGCTCTGTCCGCCGATGACCAGCGTGGATTGCGGCAAAATTTTCCGCGAATAGCCGTCCGTACCGACATTGGCGACGTTGTTCGATATCGTATTCAGCTGCTGCTGCGCGACGCGCAGGCCGGACAAAGCCGCATCAAGACCGCTTAACGCCATGTTTTTCCTCGCAAAAGCTCTAAAAGCCTTAAGGCCCTGCCTATCGCAGGGATCATTATTCCTGTTTCAGGTTTTGCAAGAAGGGTGCCAGAGCGCGCCGCGCTCCAGCTCAGGGAATTTTATATGTTTATCAATAGGATGAATTATTGCGCCACGCGCGATGTATCGCGGCTGCCGATGCCGAAGCGGACGATCATCTCGGCTTCGCGCAGTCTCATTTCCAGAAGCGTGGAAAGCAGCATTTCACGCCGCAGGCTGGCCTCGAAACGATCGCGGTCGTTCATCAGTTGCAGGGCTTGCAGCGCCACGCCGGTACGTTTCAGGTTCTCGGGCTTGGTATAAAGATTGGTGTAGAACACCGGGTTCTGATACATCTTGCGCGTCAGCACGTCCATCTGGGCGTAATAACTGGGATTGGCACCCAGATAAGCGGCGACCTGGTTCGTCGGGATCCCCATCTCCTCGATAATGTGGTTCATGAATGTATTGACCGTGCCGCTGCCGGACGCTTTCATGCCGACCAGCGTGGCAAAGCTGTTATGGGCGACGCTGCGCAACGCGTGAAGCGAGCGCATATCGAGGATGTTCGCGGTATTGCCCTCAAGGGAAAGCACGTCGTCGCCCTTGAAAAGGAGCAATTGATGGGAATAAAGGTTACGGGCCAGCGACAGGATATCTTCCTCGTCGTTCGTCATGGTGCCGTCGGTAAAGTTGACATCCAGCGTCAGCCTTGAATCCAGCATCCGCGTAAAATCGATGTCGTTGCCGACACGCGGCCCCCCCGCGGCCGTCAGGCAGACGCTGGCGTTCGGGATATCCGCGTTGCGCAGCGTGTCGTTGTTTTCCTGCGGATCGCAATACATGCGGCGGAACTGGTCGAAGCGGTTGCGCTGGTCGAAATAAAAACCGCGTTCCCCCACGGAGCCGCCCCGCAGCGACAGGCGCTGCTGCAGTACCTGCGAAAGGATGCGCTTGTTCGAACGCGCCATCTCTTCGGTGGCGGCCAGGCTGCGCACGTTCGTGCCGTAACGGCACATCTGTTCGGAACTTTCGTAATTCTTGTGGGCTTCCGCCCTTAACTGGCCCAGCAGGCGCTGTGTTTCCAGCAGGTGCTTGGCGTCCAGAATGGCGCCGATCCCGAAAATTTGATGGACCATAACGGCGGACATCTGGTCTGACATTTCCGGGAATGTCGGCATCCAGTTGTCGTTCAGCGCCGCGAGCAGGGAAGCCCGCTGGCCGGGCCGGTCCAGGGAAAGTATCGGGGAAGGAATGATGCCCGCGAAGGCAGGCAAGGCGGTCAGAAAGGCCAGAACGCCCGCGATCAGGGCTGTGTATTTAAAAGATAGGGCTCTCATGTCATTCCGTGCCTTTCCGGGAGAACGAATCCTCCACATCGTCCTGCGCCTGCTGGACTTTCAGTTCCAGCAATTGCGAGATCATGGCTTCGGCGCGCAACTGGCTGTCGAAAATCTCACGGTCGAGCATCGACCCGATGGCGCTCATGGCGACGCTCTTGCGCTTCGTATTCTCGGGCTTGTCGTATAGCTCGCGGTAAAAATCGGGGTTCTGGTAGAGTTTTTTCGCCAGCACTTCCATTTGCGCATAGTAACTCGGGCGCTCGCCGATAAAACCGTCGACGTCATCCTCCGGTATCCCCAGTTCCCGCAGCAGCAGGGACATATATTGCATGGTTTCCGTGTCGCTTTTTTCCGTACCACGCGCTTTCAGGCCCACGAGCGCGCTGTAAGACGTCTGGGCGACGCTGCGCTTGGCGATGGCCGCCCGCAGATCCAGCAACTGGCTATGCTGCCCCGTCTGCCCTTCCGTACTGATAACGGTAAGGTCGGGGATCTCGTGGCCATACAGGTTCGAGCCCAGATTGAAAACATGGCGGCCCTGGTTGTTGGCGCTGCCCAGATTGACGAAGTCGACGTTCAGCGTGCGCGGATTCATGATCAGGCGGGTAAAATCGAGATCAAGATTGACGGTGCCGTCCGTCCGCGGCGTATGCGACTGGCAGATATTGGCGAAACCGGTGGATGGATTATTGTGGATGCGGTTATTATCGAAACGATCGCAGACATGGGCCAGGAAATAACGCGCGCGACCGGTCTGCTCTTCCTTCGGACCCGTCACGCCCGCGCCGCCTTCCGTGCCCAGCAGGCGATCCAGCAGACGCTGATTCAGCGTATGGGCCACCAGCTTGCTGTTGCGCTCGGTTGCCGCCAGGCTGCGTATGTTGGTGCCGAAAACGCACATGCCGACGCTGGGCTGATAACGCTTGTGCACTTCCGCCATGCGCTCCTGCAGGACGGCCTGCGTTTCAAGCTGGATCTTGGCGTCCAGGAACGCGCCGATGGCAAAGGTATGCCATATGGCCACGGACGTCATCTGTTCGGCCATGTCCATCCATACAGGCAGGAAATGATCGAACCATAATTGCCAGACGAGTTCCTGATGTTCGCCGATACGTTCGGTGCCTTGCGGCTCGTTCTCGATCGGAATCCAGCCATCCGTGTCGTAAGCATAAAAAGGCAGGGGAATAACCATGCCGAATTCGTCGAACCGCGTTTCCATGTGCAGGTCGCTGTTGGTGGCGACGTTATCGAAGAATTCAGTCACCGTACAGGTACAGCCGTTGCACCAGCAGGCATGGGCTTCCTGAATGCCCGCGCCCAGATGGGTGACGACCCCTATGGCGGCGGCCAGAACGATATGGCGCCAGCTGTTCCGGATCGCGCCGTATGTTTTTCCCGCTCTTCTCATGGCGTCAATCCCGGGGCGGACTGGTTGCTCATCTGGTTCCGGCGGTTCTCCATCGATTTCTGGTAACGCACCAGCTCCGCTTCCAGCAGCTGCGACAGCAGCGCTTCCGTGCGCAGCTCGCTCCTGAACGTATCACGGTCCAGCATCAGGTTGATCGCCTGCATCGCCACGTTCTTGCGCAGCACGTTGGTGGGCGAGTCGTAAAGATTGGTGAAGAATTCCGGGTCCTGATAAATCTTCTGTGCCATCACTTCCAGCTGCGCATAATAACTGGGATTGCTGCCCAGCATCTGCCGGGCCTGGTCTGCGCTGCCGACGCCGAGTTGCTGGAAAACGGCGTGGAGGTAATTCCCCGCCGTCGCGGACGTATTCGTGCCGCGCGCTTTCATCCCGGCGATTTCGTTAAAGGTGTTTTGCGCCACGCTGCGCTTGGCGGTAATGGCGCGCCGGTCAAGATACCACGACATGTCACCGCTCACCAGCGCGCGATCACCCGTCATATCGGCAGAGGGCGCAGGCGCTCTCTCAAAAACGCGATTGCCGTAAAGATTGGTCGCCAGCGCCATGATGTTTTCGTCATCGTCCTCCAGACTGCTGTTGTTAAGGTTGAGATTGACCGTACGACGCAGGCCCAGCGTCGCGCCATAATCGATATCCTTGTTGATATGGGGGCCGTTGGCTGATGCCAGACAAAGATTGGTGGTATTGCCAGCATTGCTGAAGCGGTCGCAGAAACGGCGGCGGAATTGCCCGATGCGCGCGCGGGCATCGGAACCCATGCCCTCGGCGCCTGACGCATATTGCAGGCCCAGCTGGCGGTCGATCATGCGCTTGGTCAGCGCGTTGGCCATGGATTCGGCATTACGGTCCTGTGCCGCCAGGCCGCGTGCCGCCGTGCCGATCGTGCACATGCCGACGTCGGGCCTGTAGTCGCGGTGGGCCTCGGCCATTTTCTCATGCAGCAGGCGCTGGGTTTCCAGTTCCTCCTTGGCGTCCATGATCGCGCCGAAAGCGAAGACCTGTGCCTGTGCCGTAACCGAGAGCTGCTCCACCATATTCTTCAGGCCGGTCAGGATATAATCCTCGAAGAAGTCATACATGAACCAGTTTTGCTGATAGATAAATTGCTGCGTGATAAATTCGCGCAGAATGCCGTGCAGGACCGTTTCCAGCGCCTGCGATGTCAGATTCTGCCTCACGGTGCAGATAGGTCTGCAAGGGCAGGGGCCGCTGAAGGCCTGGGCCTTCTTCGCGGGCCATGGCCCCGCGAGAACGCCCAGCAGCCCGATGAACAGGAGGGTCATCAATATTTTCGGCGCCAGTCTTCGGCGGCGCAGGGAT